>JBDRVV010000026.1 GCA_039802005.1 candidate division WOR-3 bacterium | reverse complement strand
GGCGTAGTCTCCGAAGAATTGTCCCAGACCAGCGTAATCTTTGCATCACCCGGCACACAGGTCAATTTCGGCGGCGGTGGCGGACCAGGAAGTAACCAGTTCATATCATAAATGTACTGGACGGTTTTATCAAGTTTCGCGAGTGCAGTATCAGGCCTTTCTACAATTCCCCTGGGCCAGTAAGTCAACATTATACCAACAAGCACAATTGCCACTGAATCTGCCTCAAGGTCAAATGGTCCACTGCATTGTAAGAACCTCTGGTCATCAGGCTGTGGAGGGGCAGTGTCATATGGTGTATATTCGCCAGTCTTGAAGTTATAACCGGCGAGTGTCACATATCTTTCATTATCTTTATTAGGCTCAAGGTTCAATGTGAATCTCTTGAATGCAGTCATCCCCATCTGTGGAATCTCTGACGGGTCACGCCAATCCGGCGTTCCATCTGCATCTACATCCCATTGTGCTGGTGGAACATTCTGGGCATAATATGCACTATCTCTTTCATACTGATCGGGAATCCCATCGTTGTCTTTATCCTGACCTTCTTTTAAATCCCAGGGGCTCTGCAGATAATCAAATCCGATTGCACCTACATCATCCCAACCAGTTTCATCCGCAACCTGCCATTGATAACCAAGATTATCTACAATGAGTGTTTCACCAGCAACGACAAATGTATCACACACAATACCAGAGATTATATCATTCGCATTCGTTCCGGATTCATTGCCGATATCATTATCGGTACAGACACCGAAATAGCAATTGGTCAATTTCTTGCCACTCACATTCTTCAGTTCATATCGCACAAAGATTATATCTCTTGTCGTGCTGAGATTCCAGGCATAGACTGTTTGATATACTTCAAGGCCTATCGGTCTCGTATCACCGGGCATATGATTATTTATATCAAGGTCATTATAGGCACACCAGGAATCCTGATGGGATTTTGGAACTTGCGGTGCCATAGGAAATATATCGGCTGGAGGTGGCCAGGGAGCTGGATACATAAATATTATCGCATTAGGGTCTCCGGATGACATATCTTTCAATCCAGGCGTATATTCAGCCTCTCCACCGTGTGGACCATAACCAATGGTAACAAGTGTATCAGTGCCATCTATCGTGCCAAACCATGAACCGGCACCAAAGATATAAGTGTGTCCACTACCTTTGGGCCAGAATAAACCAGAATTACCGGCCTTGGTTTGACCAAATTTACCATAATTGGAGATACACATCTCCACATTATTTATGTCATGCTTTTTTATTTCGAATGGACGGTATTGTGGTGCAGGGGTTGCAGTCCTGCAAAAACCTATTACCGCAATAAGCAGGGTTAATGCTAATATCCTTTTCATCTTGGCCTCCTGTTAAAATCCTAAACTTACACCAATTTGAACCCTGAATGGACCATTGTAATAAGTCGGGTCACGGTAGTAATCATTACGTGCTGCAATATATGCCTTCTTTTGCTCAGGTGGTGTAACTATTCCATCATGATTATAATCTGCCTGTGGCGAATAACGGGTTGATGCAATAGTGATATAACCGAATTGTGTAATTGTTGGTTCAGGATCACCATGATTGTCAGGCTCACCAGTCGTGGGATAAACATTATTCACTTGTTTTGTATTAAATAAGTTTCTTACCAAAGCGCTGATATTAAGTTTTACCGGTCCAATCTTTATCGGCCTGCTCGCATTCAGATCAACATTCCAGTATCCCGGCATTCTTGCCGAATTCTCATCACCAGTTTTATTACCCTTAAGGTCCTGTGGAGTATATGGCTGTCCTGAATGGAACGAGAATACAAGGGAAGAGCTGAAACCCTGCAATGGAATGAAGACAAAATCTTCAGGTAGAGAAAGGTCAAAATTTGCATTGACAATATTTCTTTCATCAAAGTCAAGCCAGTAATCAATAACCGGTGGCTGGAGCGGTAAGCCAGTGATCGGGTCATTTCCACCATAATAGAAATCATAATAGAATTCACCCGCATAAGAAGCGGTTCCTTTGGCAAACTGAAGGGTATAACTCAAGCCCATTGCCCACATATTAGACATTGTCTTCTGGATGCTTAACTCAAACCCTTTGATATTTCCATAGTCAACATTGAAGAACTGGAAATAGGGCATTGGCAATGCAATCACCTGACGAATCTGGGAAAGGTCATAGACATCTTTGAAATAGGCAGTGAATCCCATCACAACATCCTGGGTAAACTGGTTCTCAATACCGACCTCATACTGGACTGTCTTCTGCGGTTTCAAAAATATATTTCCTACAATGGTATTTCCACGGGTGAGTGCAAGCCTAATAACTGCGGTATCAGTTGTTCCGTACATATCATCAAGTGCTGGTAACTGGAAATAATGACCATAATTGAAACGGAATTTCATCCTTTCAGTTACTGGAAGGGAGAAACCGAGTCTCGGTGAAAACTTGTAATTCTTTTCAGCCTCAACAAGTGTATCATTCCTCGGATTATTAGGCTCTTTATAAGTAACACTCTTGGGGTCAAAATAATCAAATCTCAGACCAACCCTGGCAATGAGTCCTTCAAAATCCATTTTATCCTGGACATAAGCAGCTAATTTATAAGGAGTCCGCTCATAATAATCCCAGAATGGGTTGGTAACCCAGGGCAGGTTATTGTCGTAGTATTTTAGATTATACTGGATATAATCAATTCCGGTCTTAAATTCATGGATTTTGCCAACCGCATGGGAAATATCAAAACGCATCTGAATATCATCATTTTGCCAGTATCTCCATACACGATAATCACCATAGGTATAATACATTCCTTCAATTCCATAAGGATTGTATCTCAAAGCCTGGACATCGCGGTTTGTATACTCAGTATGATATTGCATTACACTATCGACGATCACATCCTTTGGTGGTAATTGGTCTTTAGTAAGATACTCAATCACATGTTCTGCCTTCATACGATAATCATTGAACCATTTTTGATTATTCTCTTCTTCCCACTCATAATCCCTTGTTCCATAGACACGGTCATAATGTGTCAAGCCAGCTTTTAATGAGAGAAGTGTCTGGGCACTGAACATATAATTTAGCGTTGTTGAAAGAATGTAATTCTTCGTCCGGCTCATTGGTCTTCTCTGGAAATATTTCAAACTTTTAGAAGACCAGGTCACATACTGATCCCGAGAATTGAATCCGCTGAGAGTAACCTTTCCTTTATTGTTAGGCATTCCATAGGAAAATCTTGCCTGGGCACGATAGGTATTTCTCGGTGACGGAACTTTATACAACGCTTCCCTATAGGCATCGGTTAAAGTCAACTCACCTGATAAAAAGTATCTCAATCTTTGAACCGCAGGTACAGGTCCACCAAGTGATAAATCATAGAAGTTATAACCGAAATTCAATTTATCTTTAAGATTATCTACAAAGAAGACCTCATCAGTAAGATAGCGGAAACTGCCTGAAGGTTTTGTACCACCTTCTTTTGTAACGATGTTGATGACACCGCTGAGTGCATCTCCATATTCTGCATCAAAACCACCGCTGACAACCGTAACTTCTTCTACCGCTGAGGCGTTTATCTGGGTTGATTGGGCACCGGTATGAGGAACCCTTGTCTGTATACCATCAACATAATATATGACTTCGTCAGTTCTTCCACCACGAATATGAGTTCCCAGATTGGATGTTGAAACACCAGCCTGCAGTGTAACCACCTGATTGATTGTAGTAACAGGTAAACGAGATATATCCTTGGAAGTAACTGAATGACCACTCTGGGTCTGTGAAACTACAATCGGTGGTCTTTCAGCAACAACCGTAACTTTTTCAACCTCAATAACCGTCGGTTTCAAACGGAAATTCAATGTGGTAGTCTGGTCAGCATTGACAACCACTTGGGCATAGGTAAATGGGTCGTAACCGAGGTAGGAAGCGGTAACGCTGTATGTTCCTGCTGGCACATAGAGAACCACAAATTCACCCTTTTCATCAGTCGCGGCACCAAGTTCTGTTCCTTCAACAATGACATCAGCACCGATCAATGCTTCGCCGGTCTCAGCGTCTCTTACCCTGCCGGTGATCTTGCCGTATTCGGCACCGAACAACAATGCACCGACAAGGATTAACGCCCAAAGTTTCTTCATCGCACACCTCCTTACTTAACCCTTACGGGTATGAGCCAGAATCTTGCTAATAGTGGACTGGCAGGTTTCACATAATAGAAGCCATCGTTCACAATTACCTCAAAAACAAGATTCTTTACTCCGGAACCCGTAATTTGAATTTTTCCTGAACCGTTAGGAAGATGAACCTTCTTTCCATCCTGAGCCGCAAAGAAACTGCAGAGATCACTCGTAATTGTGCCGCCGAGTACAATGGTTATTGTTAATGAATCTCCATTATCATAATCCAAGAGCGAGTCAATATGGCAAAAACGATTCATCGCATGATGTTGATAAAGCGTATCCGTATTTGATGCCCAGATTGTGTCAACCTCTCCGGTATTGTTTGAAGTAATTATTACGTAGTAAATATATGGAATGCTCGCACCACGATTAGGCAACCCATAATTGCCATAGGATATTCTTTTTAACTTCCATTCTCTCGGTTCTTTAACCTTCCAGACGGAATCGCCTAATTCTTCATTCCATACCTTCTCTTTTACTGGCTCAACATATAGATGGCGCAATCCTTCAACAGTTATTGTATCGTAAGAATAATAACCACCACCAGTCTCAACTATTACTGTATCAAGTTTCTTAACTGTGTCACCCTGCCAGAAATAATAACCTTTGTATAATAGGTCATAATGGACCTCCCGTATTACATTAAATGTATCATAAAGATACGCAGTACAGGTTGTATCTTTCGTGTACCAGAGGTCCTTAAAACGGGAACTTGAAGCAACATTATCACGTAGACTATCAACATGCTGCTTTACAATAACTGATTCACCTTTGAAATAAGAATCAGAGACCGGAAATGAAACAGGAGCAAGAGTAACAGGAATGTAAGTATTTACGAAAATATCGTCAGTCTTAAGGAACTCAGGATAACCATTAAGCAATGTGTTAATAAGTGAATCATCTTCGGGTGTCCCATTGTAAAATTCCTCTGGTGGTTCATTTCCACAACTTATAAATATCAATCCAACGATTGCCAATAGGCTTAGCCAATTCAACCTTTTCATTTATTCCTCCTTTGTTTATATATATAAATTATTAGAGCGTGGTATTTGTTTTTTATTATCACCCCCTTTCAATATCTCCTAACTTATATTATATTCAGTTTTTTAAATCTGTCAAGATTACTGCAATTTAAAATCAAAAGGTATGTTAACTCTAACTCGTACAAACATATCCCTTTGTTTTGCCGGAGTAAATTTTGCCCTTCTTGCCGCAGCAATTGCTGCCTCATCAAGCATTGGATTGCCACTTGATTTAAATATTTTTGCTTCTATCACACTGCCATCTGTATCTACAATCGCCTCAACAATCGCTTTTCCTTCTATTCCTGCTTTTCTTGCAAGTTCGGGATAATCAGGTTTTGGGATTGAAATTGGTTTGGGTTTCACTTCTACCTTTGCATAAGGAATGACCTCTATCTCTGGACCAGTGGGCTGGGTTCTGATTATATCTTCCCTGAATTCGGTTGCAGCAATTGTTTCCACTGCTTCTTCGGCAACTTCTGTTGCCGCTGCAGCAACTGCGACCTTGGGCCTTTCCACCGGTGGTGGTTCCTCATACTTCTCTATCTCTGCAGAAATCTGCTCCACCATCGTCACAATTTCCTTCCTTAATTTGTATGGTTCGACCTCTGCGTATGGAACAAAAAGGAATAATAGTATTAAAATGATTATTCCCAGCAACATTCCGGTCCGGAAATAGACCCCGTACATCAATTTATGGTCGCGCATTTTAACCTCCAAATTCAGTGGCGAATGTTATTTTAAATGCCCTTGCCTCTTTCAATTGGTCAAGAACCAGATCAACTGTCCCATAATCAATATCTTCATGAATATTCAATATAGTCACGAGTTCTGAATTTTCTGCTATCTTCGGTGCAATCCTCGTACTCACCCTTTCCTTGGGCACCAGACTATCATCAATGAATACCCGCCCGTTATTATCAATAAAGATATGGGTAATATTTCTGCGGATTAATATTCTCTCGGTTGATTTTGCCTTGGGCAGAGTGAGCTTTAAATTAAGGGTTGTAGCGCGGAAAACGGTAGTAACCATAAAAAAGAGAATCAGAAGGAATGCAACATCAGCAGTTGAAGCAGTAGGTATCACTGGAGTTCTTGTAAATCTTCTAATTATACTCTTACGCATTATTCCTCACTCGTTGGGATTAAACTAATTTTATTTGCCCTCAATTCCCTGCCATCCTGGGTGATAACCCGGCATAACTTTATTTGGTCAAGAACCGCAATCATTGCCTGATACCTTGCATCCTTGCTTGTCTTTAATGAAACGACCAGTAAGGTGTCTCTTTCTAAGAGTTTCTCTTCAACAATTCTCCGCACCTCTGAATAACTTTGTGGAGAAATGTCTAAACCATCATAACCTGAAGCCTTGAGCCTGAGTGCACCTTCGGGATTTATCAGAATTGAAACGACATTTTCGGGTTTGACCTTTGTTTCCTGCTGTGATTTTTCAGGAAGGAGCATCTTTATTCCCTTTTCTCTTGTAAAAACTGTGGTAGTCATAAAGAAGATAATTATCAAAAAAGCAATGTCACCCATTGAGGCAGTAGGAATGTTGGGAATTATTTTTTTCTTCTGCCTTAACTCCATCTATTTTTTCCTTTTCTGATAATGCTCAAGTAAATAATCAATCAAACCTGCAGCAACTTCCTCCATATCTTTTGTGTAACCATCCACCTTGCCTGAGAATAAAATATGGAGAATTGCCAGGGGTGTTGCAATCAAAAGACCCCATTTTGTCGTTATCAATGCCTCAGAGATACCACTGGCAACGATTGTTGGTTCAACCTCTCCTGCGGCAGCGATTGCGGCAAATGCACGGATCATTCCGGTAACCGTTCCCAAGAACCCTAAAAATGGTGCAACGGTCGTCAAACCAGCAAGGAGTGCCATTCCCCGATCAAGGAATGCAAGTTCAACTGCTGCTGCCCGTGCCGCAACCTCTTCCATTGCATCCTTACCTTTATCTGCCTTTTCAAGAATTGCCTTTGCAATCTTTGCTGCAGGTGATGATGTCTGATCACATAAAGCAATCCCCGCATCAACACCCTGGGCATCAATCGTTGGAATGAGTTTTTCCATAAAGCTCTTGGGATTTAATCTTATCTTAAACAACAAAGAAAATAACCTTTCAATAATAATCGCCAGACCCAGGATGATACAGATCAACAAAAGCCACATCACGCTTCCACCTATTGCAAATTCTTTAACCATATAATTAGCCTCCTTTCTATACTTTACATTATAATGAAAATGGCATTAATGTCAAGGGTCATTTAGAACTTGCCGAGTAATAAAGAACCCCGCCAATAAGTGGGAAAAGACCCGCACCAAGAAAAAGGAAACTCTCATATCTTGCGAGTCTGAGAGAACCGACGATTAAATCAAACAAATCACCCGGTCCTGCAACACTCAAAAGCGGGAAATAAAAAATCATTCTGTAGATATGGAATCCCGCTACCGCAATCAGGAATATGCTTCCGATTATCGGGAAAATCCATATTCCCTTACCACCGATAAGAGTTAAAAGCCTTTTAAGAATAATCCCGAAAATTATTAACGAAACAATGGCAAGTAGAATTGCCACCATAAAGATTATTTCTGCAATTATGTCAGGCCTCATAAAACCTCCTGAAATTTTTTATTGCTTTCCCTTGGTGACACCATAAAACCTTAAATTTGCCACAAGCGAGAGAATGCCAGAAATAAAAAACAGACCATAAGCAAGATAGTTAATGCCTCCTTTAGGCAACATCATTTTACCGCCAATGCCGCAGAATATCAATTGGATTATAGCAAATAGAAGAATGCCCGTAGGCGCAATAATCATAAACTGCCAGTTCGTTTTTTCGCCCAGCACTATTTCATATCTTCGGGCAATTATCCCTAAGAATATAAAAGCAAGCCACAATAATAGTGCACCCAAGACCAGAATATAATTGGGAATTACTGCCAGGGATTGATAGGTAGATTCTTCAATCCCGAATGGTGCAGTAAATAAAACAAATTCCATAAAACCTCCTATTTTAATTTTGCCAGCAATTTATTGGTCAAATCTTTTCCTTTGGTTGGTCCGATAATCATTCCTGCTGCCTTGCCTAAAGCGAAAATAAATCTTCTAATATCCTCTTCGTAGAGCTCTTCTGCTTTTATCCTCTGTGCCTTGAGTTGGTTCTGAAATACCCTATCAGCAAAATCACCGAGATAATCCTGAACGATTGATTTCAACTGGTCAAGAAATTCGGGTCCGAATTTTTCTTTTGGTTTTTCTTCCTCGACACCCTCAGTCTTTTTATGCGTTCTTATCTCTTTTATGGCATTGTAGATACTATCCAGGACACCTTTCTGGCTTGTAGCATAAATATGCCCTATAAGATCACCTTCTCCAATATCAAATAGTAGGCTCTGATTACTACCTACTATCTCTAAAGTATCAATCTTTATACCACCCAATGCACTGATTGTTTCAAAGACCACGGTTGCAGTTTGGGAGAATTTTTGCTTTTGTTTCTCACCCGTTTTTGAAGTTATTGTCTCACCATCTTTTTGTGAAATGAATGGTAAACCCAAACCGCGGTCTTCTATCTTATTCAATAACTCATCCACCATGCCTCCTCCTATACCTGTTTCATCTTTTCAATAACCGCCTGAACCTTCACCCTTGCCTGCGAAGAACCCATTTCCTCCACGGCTTTTTTAACGAGAAAATCTATGAGAGTTCTCAGTATCTGGACAATCTCATCCTCTTTTTCAGAAGGCGGGGTCTGTTTGAATTCCATTTTTTCACCAATAATTCCAACCATGGGAAGGATATCCGTTGCAAGGATACCAAGCCCCTGATTGAGAATTTCGATCCAGTGCGACTTTTTGCCACCGCTTCCGAATTCTTCAACGAGAAGATTGATTTGCATTAGTTTTGAACTAATACTCCTCGGTAATTGAACCTCAACCTTGGGCGGAGGCGGTGGTTTTACTTCTTCAACAACTTTTTCTTCAACCTTTTCCTCAACTATTTTCTCTTCAGGTTTTTCTACCTTTATTTCTTCCTTAACTTCTTCCTTTACTGCTTCTCTGGTTTCTTCAGGTTTGATAAGTTGCTCCTGCACACGCAGTATAAATTCTTTAGGATCCTGTTCTCTTTCAACCTCTATCCCAATATACTTACCATTATGAAGGAAGATAATCAAACGATTCGCACCATAACATAAAGAAACAAAATTTATATCTCCCAGATTGAGTGTATTCTTTATAACCTCTGCTGCTGATGAAAAGAATGCGGTGAGATCGCCAAGGGGTGAAGTTGATGAACCCTTCACCTCTTCAATTGAACCGTCCTCGGCATTGACCACCGCATAGTTTATGATTCCGGCAATCTTATCCAGTACATCCATCACCCGCTCCTTTTTATTTCAATTCTGCAACCAATTCTTCAAGTTTTTTCTTGAATAATAACTTTCCATAGATTTGTGGACCCTCAGACCGGACGAATTCATCAAAACTCTTTCTGAATTTATCAATCTGCTCCTGGGACAATGGATTCTGAACCGATATCTCAAAAGTTTCTTCATTAACATTTATTGAAGCACCAAGGATTTGATTTTCAGGGTTCAACTCTGACCATCTCCTAAACCAGTTTAGCCCATTTTTTCCAAAAACCTTGAATAAGGCGTTAAAATATCTTAACAATCCCGCCATCAACCTTTCTGCTTCTTTGGGGTCATAAACCAATCCCTGTTCTTTAAGCCAGACTATGGTCTTTATGGTCTCATACCCACCAAGTTTGGACTGGGCAATTATTTCATTTATTGTCCTTTTACCATCAACCATTGCCAGAACCTGCCAGTCTGTGCGGCGTAATGCCACTGCAGAAGGCAATTCCTTTGTTGATTTTGCCAGAACTGCATCCCTTGGGGGTAATCGGTCTTTTATCGTTTCAAATTCAACCCGCCGCCGTTCAATATTTTCATTTAACTTGCCAACATCTTCGGAAATAGTCTGTTCTGTTGCTCTTACCCCTGATTCAAACACGGCCTTTTCAAGCTGAACAAGAGAAAGATTTAATAATGATTCAAAACCTTTCTCTGTTCCATCTGTGGCATGGACAATATGCCCGTCACGTAAATACACTTCGCCACTCAATTCACCACTTACCCTTACCACACCAGTCTTTTTCAATTGTACAAGAAATTGTAATACATCAGACAGATTGAATTCCTTTAAATTTATCTCAAAATCTGCCATTAAATCACTCCCAGCCAGTTATGCAAAAGAAAATAAATCCTGCCAATAAATAAAGAGACACGCGCCATGATTGTGTATCCAAATGATGCGCCAAACGATATCATCATAAACCATATGCCAATCTTCGCACCAATGCCGAGTGCCCCTTTATGCTCTTTTGAAAAATAAAAATAGGTAAGGGTAAAGATAACTCCACCTATAATCAAAATGTTTGATATTACATTAAAAACAGGAATACCCTTTAGCGGCAGAAATGTTGCCTGTAATTGGGGGAAGATATCACCCTGGACAATCTGGGTAATGGAAACCGCCATTGCAACACCCATGGTAAATGTCAGGGGAATACGTATCATCCATGAAATTTTTGGAATGAGTGGTGCAAACATCAAAAGTCCGATAAAAATTGGAAATATGTTGTACCACTGCCCTTTTGTAAAAAAGGGCTCAAATAGATTGGGCCAGGCAAAATCATACCAGAGCACAACTGCCCAATAACCAGCAGAGACACCAACAAATATATTTTCGGCAATTTTATAGAATGGATTATCTTTATAAAGAAACGAATAAATCGCAAGGGTTAAGAGTGCAGCAATCCATATTCCAATTGCATTGATCATTTTTTTCTCCTCTGATATAACAGTATCACATTGCCAAGCACAATAAAACCTACAAGGAGCAGGTGTACAATTGATTGAGAATCCATACCCCTTAGTCCTCTTCCTTTTCTATCAACAAGTGTCTCATACTCGGCTGCACCTTTCAATCCACCTAAAAGTCCAGTCAATTGTCCAGAGCTCAAATAAGGATATTGCTGTGGTGCCATAATTGCAGTAGTGGCACCGCAGATTGTTACGCCGTACCGCGCATGGAAATATAATATCCAGTGTAGTATACCCGGGTCACCAGCCGAAAATGTCATAACCATTGATAAATCCTTCGCTGATTTCACTCTCCTCCCCAACGGAAGTGAATCTATCGGAGTTCCCTGATAATCAACCTTTATCACATCAGAAAAATTCCTACCCAAACTCAATAGCATTACTGCTCCACCAGGACGATAGCCAACATTGATATAATCTTCACCATATCTTTTGTTATAAGATTGTGCAATTTTATTTAATGCGATATTGCCCAGTTCGCTGCCCGCAGGCCAGAGACCCATCATATATATTTTTAAATCTTTACGAAAACAATGCTCAATAAATGCCTCGGTCGCAGGGTATAATTCTGCCTCACTGCCCGGGTCATAATCAGTTGAGATAAGCACAATTGAACCCGGAGGTAAAGATTCAACTTTATTATAAACATTCTTAACTGGCTTTGTAATATCCACCGGTAAATTTAAAGGCGCAACCATCGGAATAATAACTGCCAATGCTACAAGTAGAAATATGATTCTACGGTCAAGATGAGCGAGGTGGTCAAATATTTTCATAAAATGCCATCCGTAAATTCGTCTGACGTCTATCGGTTGCGAAAAGCGAAACGGCTCCGCTTAACGAATTACAACTAACTTTCAACGAAACGCATTTCGCAACCGTAGGACATTCAACTACTCTTCCTCCATAAACCCATTTCACACCGCCCTTCCATGAATTCTTATCGCCTTTGTTTCCATATTGAAGTTTAGAACTTCGCATTTCGTATTTCAAATTTCTATTTCTCACCGCCTCCCCCCATATAACTTCTTTCAATGCCTAAAAGCACTCTGAGCGCCATTGAAATCAAACCGAGGTCAATGCCAAACAATATCCCTCTTTTCGCCGCAGTATTGGGAACCTGCATAATCCATTCTACAAGGTCCGGAAATTTATTCCATATTAAATATCCTATCGGAATCCTGCCGATCATTACAATCACTGCTGCAATCAAAAGCAATGTTGCTTCCGGGGTCTTTGCCCTGAATGCCCGGAACGAAGCTGATGCGACAAAAAATGCCAGCAAAGAAAACATCGTCGCACCAAGTGGCACTTGAAAATTTTCAAAGAAATATAAAAATATTTTTGAATCCCTTCCGCCAATAAAGCCCGCGCCAAGCATTACCCCAAGAAAGAACAAAAGGATTATACTGTACTGCCAATCTCTCAATTTTCTCTGAATCTTATCAATATTTATTTTTATCAAATTGAAAATGCCGATAAAGACAAAAAATGCGGCAACACCCTGGTACCATAACTGGAGTAATTGCGAACTATCCTGGGCAAATTTGGCAGGAATAAAGAAGGTTATGAGCATATAAAATCCGCAAAAGAAAACAATCATTAAGGGTATAATTATCTTCATTCTATTGTATTGAATAGGTTGATGAAAAACTGCCAATTAAATATCTGGCTTATAACACCAATAACAATGACCGCGATGAATATCAGTTTACCGAAGTCCTGTCCCTTCAGTGAACCAAGTTGTATCGGCTCCTGTGAAAGATAGGCACTTGCTGCATACAATTCTTCTCCGAGCAAAGTAAAATCACAGGCCGCAACAAAGAAAGGCAATTGGTCAGGCATTGCTGTTCCCGCAATCTGAACCGCACCGGTTGAATGTCCGGTCTCGGCAAGGATAAGGGATTCTGCATAAAATGTTCCAAGATAAAGATTGGTTGCCGGCCTTTCACGAACCATAATTCCATCAACTGCAGAAACATAGGCAAACTGGTCATCAGTTATATATCTGATGTTGTCTGGATTATACCAGTCAGGACGGCCTACCCGGGTTGCCGATTCCTTTACCACCTGTTGTGCCATTGTCATTGCCATTGAACGACTCGTCGGCACATACAGGGGTGTTCCGTATTCGGCAGTTTTTTCCGCAACCCTTGCCAGAATGCTCATTGAGGCAATAGTCTGCGGGTCATCAATATCCATTATACCCGGCACATATAAAACCGGCTTACCCATTTCGGTTGCCCTGCCGATAGCCTCTTCAATTGCATTCAATGCAGGTATCTTCCTGATGAATAATTTTTTACCTTTTCGGGCACGCCTTATATAGAAAAGAACGGATGCAAAAAGTATAATTATACATATTGCCATGGGCAGACGCGACAGATTAAAATATTGAACAACGGGTTTTACTGGTCCGGCAATATTGGAAAAGATCAAAATGCTATCCCGCTTACCCGAAACTTTATAATAATAATCATTATTGGGTTTCAAATTGGAATCACGGAAATCCGCCTCAATGCCATTTACCTCACCAATCTTTTCAAAATTTTCCCCCGCATTAAGACTTCTAAATATCTCAAATGACTGAAAAATCTCATCACTTTGCCATTTCAAAATAATGCTTGAACCATCATCATTGGGCACATCAAATGCCCTTAAATCTATATTATATATAATAATGAAGAGTACTAAAAACATTTAATAATTTTATTCAAAATACTTTCAATGTCAAGTGCTGATTTTATGCCATTTTTTAAAGTATTTTATGCAACTTATTGTATGAAACCAGAAATATTTATTAAATATAAAAGAAAACAAATATTTATCGGCAGAATAACGTGCATATTGATGATAAAATTTTGACTCAGGAAAATAAATGATTTTAAAGCCCTGACTATGGAAACGACGACACCAGTCAACATCTTCAAAATAAAGAAAAAATTTTTCATCCAACAAGCCGATTTTTTTAATTAAAGATTTTTTTAACAACATTGCTGCCCCCAGAACCCAATCTACTTCTTTCGTCTCCTTGTGGTCAAAATCAAGCATTAAATATCTCTCCACTTCTCTTTTACCAAAAGAAAAATTTTTTAAAAAAGTTCTTCTAATAAAAGGTGTCCAGAATTTTGGAAACCGAAAGCAAGAATATTGAACAGAATTATCAAAATTCAATAACTGAGGAGCAATAATACCAATATTTTCTTTATTCTCAAGAAAATCAATCATCTTTTCTATTGCCCCAGCGGTTATTAATATATCCGGATTGATGATTAAGACATATTTGCCTCGGGCAATTTTTATTCCCTGATTAACTGCCCGTGCATAGCCAAGATTTTTTTTATTATCTATCAAATGAATATTTATCAATTCTTCAAATTCTTTAATTCTATTTCTAATTGGTATTGTTGAATTATTATCAATAATAATTATTTCACAAGGCAAATTCAGTTTCTTTTCAATGATACTTTTTAAACATCGCTTTAACGCATGGCTTGAATTGTAGTTAACAATGATTATTGAGAGCATTTTTTCGTCAAGAAAACCAACGACATGGGTATTTTTTCTACGGGGGTATAAACATTTTCTACCTTGACCGAAAAATTGTTCTTATCGAGTCTATTTTTAGAATGTCTTATTTCTTCTTCCACCGCCATTGTCTTATAGAATACCGCCTTTCCTTCGGGTGCAATCAATAAATCAATGGTTTTTATTAGTACATTAATCTTTCCCGCAGCCCTTATTAAAATTAGATCAAACTTTTCATCATGGTATTTTTCAGCACGATCGGCAATTACCTTAATGCCAGAAAGATTTAATTCTTTAATTAAATACTTAAGAAAATTCGCCTTTTTCTTTATGGATTCAAAAAGGGTAAAATTCATCTCAGGTTTTAAAATTTTTATCGGTATTGAAGGAAAACCAGCACCAGCACCAATATCGCAGGCATTTTGCTCGTTTGTAATAAATTTTAAAATCATCAAAGATGGTAAAAAATGTTTCAAACTTATGCGCCTGTAATCATTATTGGATATCAGGTGGAGACGGCCCTTGCAATTATAAAGAACCCTTAAATAAATACTAAATTTATCTAAAATATGCTCTTCTGCATAAATACCCAGTTCTCTAAAACCTTCTTTCAGAGTCTTCAATTCACTCTCAATTGATAACATAAGAAATTCTGCTATGTTGTAAAAATATTTAAGATTTTTTTATCTTATCCCAGACCCTGTCCATCTCTTCAAGACTCATTGATGATAAATCTTTATTCTCCCTTTTTAACTTTTTCTGCATAAGTCTGAACCTCTTCACGAATTTTTTATTTGCCTGACGCAGGGCCTCTTCAGGATCAATTTTTAAATGACGCGCAAGGTTGACACAAGAAAATAGAATATCCCCCATTTCTTCTTTCATTCCATTTTTTGAACAAGTTTTCTCTAACTCTTTAATTTCCTCAATCAATTTTTGCATTGGACCATCCGCATCACTCCAGTCAAATCCCACCCTCGCTGCTCTTTCCTGAATTAAACGTGCTGCAAGCAAGGCGGGAAGTGAAAATGGTATGCCCTGGAATATATCTTTTTTTGAACTATGCCAGAATTTTATGATTTCTTTTGTATTTTTGAATCTCTTTGACTTAAAGACATGCGGGTGTTTGGTTTTATATTTTTTTATAGTATCAAGCACAATTTCTTCCAAATTAATACCCTTGTTTTCAAGCAATTGGCTAAGAAAAAATCCAAGAAAGAGCAAATCTCCCACTTCTTCTTTCATAGAATCAATATCATTTTTTTCAATCGCATCCACTACTTCGTACGCCTCTTCAATTATATTGCTCTTCATTGTATTTAGAGTCTGTTTCCTATCCCAGGGACACTTTCTCCGTAAAGTTCTGATTAGTTTGATAAGGCTAGTTATTGAATCAATAGTCTTCAAATTCTTCTTCATCGGTATTTTGTTCTAATAAGTTTGGGGTTTTCTGAAAATCAGCATAAAAATCCTCTTCAAAATTAAGACAGCATAATAATTTTCCACATATCCCCGATAATTTACTCGGTGATAAAAAAATATTCTGCCGTCTTGCCATTCTTAGTGAAATTGATTTTAAATCGCCAAGAAATGTAGCACAACAGATCTTTCTTCCACAAGGGCCAACGCCACCACAGTACCTTGCAAAGTCACGGGCACCGATCTGTTTTATAACAATTCGTTTATTTAATTTCTGTGAAATATAACGATGAAGTTTACGAAACTTCATCTTCTTTTCCGCTGTAAAATAGAAAATAACCCTCTCCTCATCAAATTGGCAATGGGCATAAACAACCTTCATATCAAGACCGAACTCACGAACCGCATTCCTGAATTCGATCAAGCATACTTCTTCATACTCTTTTAATTCATCCAGTTTGACAAAATCTTCATTATGCAAAGAACGTAGAATCTCACCGACTTCTTCTTCTTCTATTGGTGGACCTATTATTTTTCCTACATCAACTCCATCTTTACTTCTGAAAAGCACCATTTCTCCTGTAGAGTACATACCTTCGCCTTTTGCCACAACTTTCCAGAATGGTGTTATTTCAAGTAAGTAATTCATTTCTTAATTATATATATTTTTTCACCTTTTTTAATCATACCCAGATCATCTCTTGCCTTTGTTTCAATCAAAGTTCCTTTTTTGTAATCAACGATCCTTCTTTTTAATAGTTCATTCTCAGCCTCAAGAATGATTATATTCTTTTTCAAAATTTTTTCCCTATGGTATGCACTAGCCAATAAAAATATCTTTCTGCTGAGATAAGATAAAGGTAGCAAAATAAAGATTATTATTATCAGCCATCTTTTAATAATGGATAAAAAGGCTTTCTTCATCCCCCCTCAATAAAATTTATCAGGAGCTGGGCTTGGTGTAATGCTGATAATAATAGTAATATCTGTGGCGATAATATCTTTGAGTTACATCAACCCCGTTCAATACATAGCCAATTATCTTTTCGCCGGCACGTTCCAGTTCATCTTTAACCTCAAGGACTGCATCCCGGCTTGTCTTCCCACTCATCACCACAACAAGAATTGCATCACAAATTTTGCCTAAAACTCTTGCATCAGCAATGCCTAAAGCAGGTGGTGCATCAATCAGGACATAATCAAAATTATTTTTAAGTTCTCCAAGTGTATCAAGCATACGATTTGAGCCAAGTAATTCTGCCGGGTTGGTGGGTATGGTTCCACTTGTTATAAAATAAAGGTTTTCAAATGGTGACTTCACAATTGCATCTTTTAATTTTATCCGATTGATCAAAACATCGGTTAGACCATTATGATTGTCTTTCACAATATCTCGGAAATAAATATGTAATTTTGGTCTACGGAAATCACAATCAATTATTACCACCTTATGACCCTGTTGAGAAAGCGTGATGCCAAGATTTAGAGTAGTTGTTGTCTTTCCTTCCTGCGGAATTGTTGATGTAATCAATAATGACTTAATGGGTCGTGCTGCTGCAGAAAAAGAAATATTTGTTCTTAAAATACGATAGGCTTCAGCGATATCAGAATGTGGTTCATGGATCGTGGGAATATCGATATGATTTTTGTTCTTTACCAGAGGAACAGATGCCAGGACTGAAATGCCCGTCAATTCTTCAATCTCTTTTGTCGTTTTTATAGTCGTATCAATGTATTCCAATAAAAAGGCTCCACCAATACCAATCAGTAATCCCAGCAAAAACCCGAGGATTGCATTCTGTTTTGGTTTTGGCTCCACCGGTCTATCAGGAATTATTGCGTGGTCAATTATTCGCGCCTGACTTATTTGCATCGCTTCCGCGATCTTTGATTCTTCAAGTTTACTAAGAAGCATTGTATAGATTTCTTCATTCGCCTTTTTCTGTCTTTCCAGTTGTGCTAAATTCACCTCTGCCTCAGGAAGCTGTTTCAATCTTCGGTTGTGTTTATCAATGATTTGATTTAACGCATCTATTCTACTTTGTAATGCAATAAGGCGCGTTTCACTATTTATAATATTCGTAATAAGGGATTGAAAAACAGGGTCTCCAACCGAAGGACCTGCTAAAGCAATCTGTTTGCTTGTCTGATTGATTTCCTGTTCAACCTTAGAAATCTGCTCCTGAATTTCTTTTAACTTTAATGGGTCATTCTGGTATTCCTGTTTCTGGATCTCAAGATTTTTTAATTGCTCTTTCAATTTTATGATTAATGGGCTACTTGATATTGTCGGAAATGATGCCATGCGTTTGTAATATCCATAACTTGCCTCATCCTTTGCAAGTTCACTCTCAAGTTTCTTTATACTGCTTTCTGTTTCATGGAGTTCAACTACTGCCTTCTCTCTTTCCACCTCAAACTGGGCAACGGCATTTATAATTTCCTTTGCAGTCTCGCTAAGCAAGAAAACCCCACTCTGTTGCTTATATCGACGCAGATTCTCCTCCGCACTATCAAGCTCGGTACCGAAAATTTTAATCTGACTTTCAATAAATTCCTTTGAACCACGTGCGGATTCTCTCAGGCTTTCCAAAGTATAAAGAATATATTCCTGCGATAAAGAATTAGCAATCTTTGCGGCAAGTTCAGGCAGAGTTGAACGTGCCTTCAGTAAAACAAGTGAAGTATTTTTAATCTGATTAGCAGAAACATTGTGCATCAAATCCTCGGTTGCCTTCTCAATATCAGTAATTGAAAATTCTAAATAATCACGACTCGGCTTTTCTTTTAAAATAAATTTCAAACCACCACTGCTGAACATTTCACCGATACTTCCTCTGCCTACGACTTCTTCTCTTTGATTATATATTGTAAAATCTTTGCCCTCTTCTATTTTTATTAAGTATTTGCCTGGAGGAAAATACTCACTTACCTGGATCGAATCAAAAAATACCCTGCCATGATTATTTATAAAGAAATTTAAACCAAGTTTTTTGACCACCGAGCGGGCAAGGGCACGGCTGCGAATGATTTCCAGTTCGCTCTCAACCGGGTCAACACGCTGTGGGGTATATAGTTCAGTAAAAAACACGGGCTTTGACTCGGAAAGTTCTAATTTGAAACGAACTTTCGCCTCATAGACCTTGGGCAAACTTAAACTTATGAAAAAGGCACTAAATGAAGCAACTACAACGCAGATAATAATTAATATACGTCGTTTGTAAATGATATCTATATAATCTTGAAAGGTTGGCTCTTTATTCATCTTGCGTAAATTATAATTTGTAAAATCAATGTGCCAATGCTGAAAAGCACTGACCATTCCTGGAGTGCCGGCATAAATCTTCTTGGAATAATAACCACATCACCAGGACCGAGGTTCAATTCGTCTATTTTCTTTCCGCTCTTAAGTATCTTTTCAAGATTCACGCTTCTTTCTCTGCCAAAATTAAGAATCTTAATCCTGCCAATATTACCATTTGAGGTTGGACCTCCTGCCATCGCCAGAAGATTGGCAAGATTTTCGTTGCTTTTAAGATAATATTTGCCTGGAGATTTAACTTCACCAAAAACATTTATCTGGTAGTAGATATTAATCGTCAGAAAGATATCACCGTAATATTTATGAAATTCATCAATGAGCATCTTCTCCAGAGAATCCGCAGGAATATTTTTTATGTTAATTTTTCCCAGAAGCGGGATATTTAAACTTGTATCGGTATCCACAAGATATTTACCGCTTAAATTTGGTTGATGCCATATATCAACCTCCACCGCATCGTTGGGGAGTAAATAGACATGAGGAGATAAAGTCAGAAGCATCAACCAAATCATAACACTATAATTATATCCATAATCTCCTCGCTGTCAACAGTCAAATAAAAATTGGCTATGAAATTCTCCCTGCTACTTTATCCCTAAATATTATTTAAAAAAAAATTGAAATGTAAAATCTTAATCTTACAATCTACAAGTATAAAATAGGCAATTTGAATAACAAGTAAAACGATTTTTTGATATTCGGAGAGTCAGCCAGCTACGATGTGGGATTATCCTATATTAAGAATTTTGCGGTTCAAGAGACTATCCAGACATTCAATTTATCAACTCTACTTAACCAACTTTTACTACAAACGTAATAATCCTTATTCTGATGGGGAGTTGATTGGACATCTGAGGTGTGACCTTGCTGCGAGGATTGTCTCTTCTCTGTCATTTAGCCTGAGCGGAGTGAAGGCGTAGCAATCTCAATTTTTAAAATACAATTATTGACATTAGACTTTCTTAGATTAGAATTTGCTGGAGGTTGGTGATGAGGAGATATATTATTTTTTTATTTGTCATATTCAATTATCTTAGTGCAGGTACTTTTAAATATGAGATTGCTTCAGCTGCGTCTCGCAATGACAATAATTTTCTTTGTCACCCTGAACTTGTTTCAGGGTCTAATAAAGGGTTTGTATTTGATTCATTAAGACGATTGCCGCCGAGATTGAGGGGATTTGGGAACGAAGATTACTTCCAGACTTTTATTAAGCCGAGACAAAGAGATTCCCTCAATGTCCGCTGTGTTGGCAGATGGCCCTTTGGACCGGGATTTGAGGTTTATGGGAATGCGAGCACAAATATTTTGTGTTTTGGTGCTGGTTCAGGAGTATTAGTCTTTGATATTTCAAATCCGAGTAATCCTGTGCGGTTAAGTCAGATTGCGGTCAATGGTTTGATAATGCAGATCTACATAAAAGACACTCTTTTGTTTTTTTCAAGTTATGGTAATGGGATTGAGGTATTCAATCTGGCAAATCCTTCAAGTCCAATTAAAATATCTCAAATCAATGTTTCGGCAAGGGATTTTTGTATTAAAGACACTTTTGCTTATTGTGTTGCAGAAGATAGTTTGAGAATTGTAAATATTGCAAACTTAAACAATCCCTATCAAGTTGGTGCGTGCCGGGATAGTAGTTATACGATTTCAATTTCTGGTAATTATGTTTATACTGGTGGCAGGTGGAAGCTTTCAGCGATAAATGTTTCAAATCCAGCAAATCCACAGGTTGTAAACTATCTGCCGTTGTGGGTTTATACCCTGACTGCTGATGGCAATCATCTATATTGTGTGATTCATGCTACGCCTGGGTTTAGGATTTATAATATTTCCAATCCCTTGAATATCTGGCAGGAAGGTCAGTTGAATGTGGGTGGAGTTAATATTTATAAACTGGGTTTTTATGTTTATCTGCCTGGTTTTGTGATTGTGGATGTGGGTGATTCGGCGAATCCGTTTGTGGTCGGTGATACGAGTCTACCTGTTTATGCCCAGGCGGTCTGGGTGAACAACAACTTTGGCTATGCCTACATTGCCAATGACTGTGTGGGATTAACACAAATTAACATTAACAACCCGACGAATCCGACTGCCCAAAATTCAATCTATGGTGCTGATGATTCAAGGGATGTCTTTGTGCAAGGGAATTATGCGTATGTTTCCAATGCAAACAAAGGTTTGAAGATTTTGGACATAACTACGCCCTCAAATCCTTATGAGGTTGGAGAATACAATACAACAGGAATAAATCCAGACCTCGAAGCACTTTGGATAAGGGATAGCATCGCTTATCTCTCCGTTGGATGGCCTTTGCGATTTAGAACTATTAACATTAGTAATCCATCTTCACCTTACTTTATTGGTGAATGTACTCTTTTAAATATCGGCACAGATATGGTCGTACGAGATTCTTTGGCTTATTCACTCGGTTCCGGTCGGATATTGCAGATCGTAAAAATTACGGATCCATCTTCCCCTGACACTTTCCCCCGATACTATATGCCAAATTATACATCAGCGTATGCAATTTTTCTTCAAGACAGTTTTGCCTATATTGCCAATGCTGATTCAGGATTGCGAATACTAAACGTCTCTAATCCTGCTGCACCTTTTGAGGTGGGGCATTTTGATAATCCGCCGGGCGGTTATGCCACGGGCATTTTTGTAAAAGATACACTTGCTTATTTTGGTACTCTGAATGGCGGTTTACGAATTTTGAATGTAAAAATTCCATCTGCACCTCAAGAAATTGGGATGCACCCAAATCCTGCGCTTGATGTTGTTGTTAAAGATACGATTGCTTATGTTACATCAAGATTGAGGCGAGTGAATGTGATAAAGGTGGTTGACCCAACAAATCCCGTAATAGTGGGTTATTACGACCATTGCGACGATGTGCGACGTCTATTTCTTGACAGTTCCTTGATTTATGTTGCGTGTTATGAGAGTGGTATGTTGATTTTAGAATGGCTTGGGGTGGGCATAATAGAGCACGATATAGGAACATCGGTAAGCAGAACTACCGAGTTTGATATTTATCCTAATCCTGTTAGAGATTTTATATTATTGAGGTTTGCGCTGCTGTGCCCGGAGGTTTATGAAATTAGCGTTTATGACATCCAAGGTCGTAGGTTATTATGCTTGGACAAAGGTTTATATGCAAAGCGTGACACTTGTAAGTATAATCTGCGGGATTTACAAGGTGGTGTTTATTTTGCCCTCCTCAAAACGGTGGATATGGCGTTAGTAAAGAAATTTGTGGTTGTGCGTTAAGATTAGGCTAAAAAAGGAGGAATAATGAAGAATGTGTTGGTTGCTATGACAATGATGGCGGCGTATTTATTCGGCACCGCCACCATATATGATGTGGAGTTATCGTTTAACGATAACTTCGATGCACGCGAAGCGCGGCAGACATTTCTCGCCACAGCGGATAGTATCAGTGAGGTATCATTCTTCTGCGGGAGGAAGATCATTCCTGGTTATTATATTTTTACCGTTGAAGAACTTGATGGGACACTATTAGGTGAAACTCATAGCGATTCGGCAGGACTTTACGATTATGAACTCGTCTCAGCTGAGTTCAATCCTAAAGTTCCGGTTAGAAAAGGATTTACTTACCAATTGCATATAAAACACTCACGGTCAGACCTATATTCCACCAACTTCTACTACAACCGCTCCAATCCTTATCCTGATGGGGAGTTGATTGGTCATCCGGGGTGCGATTTGGCAGCACGGATTGTCGGTATTAATAACTTTCCAAAGGATTTGTTCGGGATGAATTCCGGGATGACAGTAACTCCAAATCAACAACCCCAAAGATTCTGGTATAAAGAAATGTGGAAATCAGGGATTGACTCAATGAAGGCAATGGGTGTAACCTGGGATAGAACAGGATTCTGTGCCTGGCAACATTTTCAGTGGGAAAATAAAACACCACAGGATACAATCTATAAATGGGGCTGGTGCGATACACTAATGCGTTATTATGCTGAAGATACTATTAATGTCTTGTGGTGCTTTTCAAATAGCACAAGATGGGCATCCTGTTGCGATTCTATTGATACTTTAATCTATGGTGTGCGAGGACATGAATGGTATAAGGGCTTTCCCAAAAATTTATTTAAATCAGTCTTGCTTCCAAATGGCTTTATTAATCATGAAAATTATTTTGCTCGTTATGTCTATAAGTTTGTTAAACGATATGGTCCGAATGGCGACTTCTGGAGGGAAAACCAAAATTTATTTTATTTACCGATAAAATATTACGAAATATGGAATGAACCGGAATGGCTTTTGGGATTGGATAGCAGCGGCATTCAGATTCGCCATCGCTGGTGCAATGATTCAATATTTGACCCTTATTATGATAGTTTAATTCTTGTTGATAATAGCCCATACAAGAAAAATAGCTTGATAAAGGTCTATACCCGAATGTGTATCGTTGCTGACTCAGCAATTAAAAAGGCAGTATCTGATAATTATGCATCACCGGATAGCGTATTTACGATATTTTATGTCCCTCATTATGGTACAACTAATTTAATTACTACACCAGAATGGTTAGCTGGATTATCCACAAATGGCTTAGGGAATTTCTGTAAAGGGGCATCTATTCATTCCTATGCAACTCCCCAATCTATACCATATTTCCATCAGCGCCAGAAACAGACCCTTGATTCGGTCTGGTACTATTTAAGGCATTATGGTTTTGGTGATAAATTTTTATTATGCACCGAGCATTCTACGGGTTGTTTTGATGCAAGTTATGACTCTATCGGTATTGCCTTTCCTGTGCAAACAGATGAACAACTCGCCACATTTACAACATTTATTGCGAATGATAATCCCGCAGGGCCTTTAGGCAATGCCTTTCTATGGGCTTTCAGCACTCGCTGGACACCGGATATTGACTGGGAAGGTAAACTCTGGGCGCTCACCCGGCTGGATTTATCAAAGCGACCACCAGGTTATGGATTTAAGCAGTTAACAAATTTTTTCAAACATAACCGATTTAACAAGTGCTTGACATTGAGTGTTGCTTATGATACTTTGCGGATCTATGAATTTGAAAATCTACAGACAAACAGACGAATTTATGTTGGCTGGAAAGAATGGGGGATCAGTGGTGATTCAATAGTGTGTAAGTTGCCCTTGCGCACCAATGCAGGAGTAGTGCAGAAAGTAGCATATAATGCTAATCCGCAGTCATATATCAGGTCTGCGGATTCAAGGGGCTATGTGAGTATTGCTTTGGATACGGTTCCTAAGTTTATTTATGAGCCAATAGATTCGGTATTAAGACGGCCGGATTTGGTGATTGATAGTGTCTGGACTGAGCCTCCCTATCCCCGGCACGGTGATTCGTTGAGGGTCTTTGCATTGTTACGAAATATTGATGCACTTCAGGCAACAACCGATACAGTATTTGTCCATTTTTACAATAATGACACGCTGTTTGCAACGGTTATTCTAAAATCGGCAATAAGACCAAATAAGTCGTTAATTGTATTTTCAAATGGAGTATTTTTAATAAAAAAGGGACTTCATATATTGAAAGTCATTGTAAATAAGGATAAAAATTTTATTGAGCATAATTTTTTAAATAATTCATATTATTTAACCCTCTCAGTACCCTATTAATTTACTCTAACAAAAATTTTTTATTTTTATATTTATTCTTATAAGGATTCTTGACTTCTATTCAAAAATATGTAAACTAATTTCTATGAGTGAAAATATGAGTTCTGCATTATTATCATATATCTCTATTCTTTTAAAAAGGAGAAAATTCATTATTAAATTCATTGGTATTGTTACCATTATTGGAATTGTAACAAGTTTTGTTTTAATCCAGCAATTTACTGCTACTGCCACCATTCTTCCACCGAACACCCAGCAGGACGCAATGTTCGGTTTGTTATCTACCGGAATTTTAGGAAGCATGACCACTCTTGGTAGATTAGGTAATATCCTGCCTGGAACAAGCACGCCTTCTGATTTATTTGCGGCAGTAATGCAAAGTGACCGCATAAAAGATGAGATAATTAATAAATTTAATCTTATGAAAGAATTTAAATGCAAAACTATGACTGACGCAAGAAAAGAATTAAAGAGCATTACAAAAATAACCGTAAATAATGAAGGAATTGTATCTGTAAGTGTTACTTATAAAAATAAATATTTGGCCGCGAATATTGCTAATGCATATATTGAAGAGTTAGATAAATTCAACACTCAGACTGCAATGACTGTCGGTAAAAAATATCGTATTTTTATTGAACGGCGTCTAAAGGAAAATATTGATTCACTCGCTAATGCTGAAGAAGCCTTAAGGAAATTTCAAGAGAAACATCGCACGGTTGCGTTAGACATAGAAATTGAAAATGCCATAGCAACCATTGCAAAGTTAAAAAGTGAGATTATTTTGCGTGAGGTTCAGAAAGGAACAATTGCCTCAGAGAATGGTATAAATAATCCATTTGTTGCAAATATAGATAGGGAATTGAGAGAATTAAAAAGACAATTGGCAAGGATTGAATTTGGAACACAGGATACTACAAGAAAAGAATTTGGAGCGGGATTTTCCATGCCGTTTGCCAAATTACCTGAGTTATCTTTAGAATATGCCCGATTGCTCAGGGAACTTAAAGTGCAGGAAGCAATCTATGAGCTTTTGACCCAACAGTATGAACAGGCAAAAATAATGGAAGCAAAGGATACACCATCAGTCCAATTCCTTGACAGAGCATCGCCCCCCGAAAAGAAAAGTTTTCCGCGGCGAGGCAAAATAATAATGTTATTTTTTGCAATAAGTTTATTACTAAGTATTTTCCTATCATTTCTATTGGAATATATTCAGCAATTGAGGAAAATTCCTGCCTGGCAAAATGTTTTTGATACCGTAGTAAATGACTTTCGCAAAATTAAGCAGTTAACAATACAAAAATTTAGAAGAAAATAAATGTCTCTTATTGTAATAAGTAATATTTGTAAAATTGAAAACTATTTCTTACTTACGCTAAAATATTAAAAACTTCTACTAATGTACGAATTGATTTATAGGGATTAAATTTACTCGCCTGATTAAGCGCTTTTTTACTCATTATTTCATAAAAGGACCGATCCTCCATCAATCTTATTATATCCTCGGCAAATGCTTCGTAATCATCTGGTTTATGCATTATACCGCCCTCACCGATAACTTCTGGGAGTGAAGACACATTAGAAGTTAAAACAGGGATACCTGACTGCATTGCTTCTAAAGGTGGCAAACCAAATCCTTCATAAAAAGATGGAAAAAGAAATAATTTAGCCAGATTATACAAATAAGGTAATAACTCATCATTTATATAACTCAAATATATCACATTATCACGGCGTTTTATTTCTTTCATAATTGAATCGAACCCAAAACCTGGTTTGCCAGCCAGAACTATTTTTATTTTGTATCGTTTGCTTTTAATTATATCACCAATTTTCAAAATACCTAAAATATTTTTACGATTTTCGATAACTCCCACATATAAGATATACTCTTCCGGGATTGATAGTTGTCGCATCAAATTATCGCGCATTTCTTTACTTATAACCCGTGGTTTAAAAATTTCTGAGGCAAACTCATATATAACGAAAATCTTGTTAGAAGATATGTTATAAAATTTCAGCAATTCGTTTTTGGAAAATTGGGATACAGTTATAATCTTCTCACAATTGTAAATTGCAATAGGTAAAAATATATCCAGATAATTACGATAGAAACGGTCTTTATAAGAGGAATCAATTTTGTGGCAGATATCGTGAATTGTAATTATGCTTTGCCATTTTGATTTATTTAACTTTATTGGAGTAAGGTGATTAGGAGAAAATAATAATTTGATATTATATTTATGCAACGCTTTGGGCAAGACTATATTTAGCCAAAAAGGAGAATATAATTTTGATGGCAGATACTTGCCTGTTGCTACAATTTTGTAAAATTCATTCCCACAATAAGGCCTTTTGTATGAAAATAAATAATACCTATTTTTACTATCTATCTTGGGTAAATATTTCAAAATACCCAATAAATATCTGCCTATTCCTGTCACACCCTTTTCTAAAACACTAATATCAATTCCGATATTCATATTACCATCATTTAAAATAATTAGCAGCACCAAACTTGCGTTTAAAAAAATCAGTAAAGGCCAATCTAACTGCCTCCACTCTGTTTAAATCGCCTTTTATCGTCCATAATAAAGATTTTAGAATCGAGGTTAAAATAAGGTACAGGGTTGAAATTAAAAACCACCCTTTAAAAAATTTTCGTGCGAAATACAGTCTGTTCCTCGTGATGAAATACAAAGGTAACACATCAATATTTCTTGTACTCGCAACATTCACTTTGTGTAAAATCTTAGATCTTCCAACATAAAATATTTTATAGCCAGCATTTTTTACGCGATAGCAAAAATCAGCATCTTCTAAATATAAATAGTAATTTTCGTCAAATAAACCAATCTTCTTTAAAACATTTGCTTTAATTAAAAGGCAGCAACCGGAACCAAAAGTAACAAATTTAGAATTGTTAAATTTTTCTTCATGTTTACCATCTCCATAGGAGAATCCCGACGCACGGAGCCTACTGATATATCCGCCCGCGCTCCAGATTATATGCGGTGCTGAATAATAACAAATTTTTGGCACGAGAATTCCAATATCTTCATTTTTCTCTCCCTGTTCTATAAGAAAGTCTAAGAAATCGGGCTCTACAACAGTATCATTATTTAATAATAATAAGTAATCTGAACCGCTCCGCAAGGCAAAATTTATCCCTGTATTCACACCACCCGCAAATCCAAGGTTGGTCTTATTTTTTAATATTTTTATATGAGAACTAAATTCTTTTTTTAACAATTCTACATCATTCCTTTCTGAATTGTTATCAACGACAATTATCTCAAAATTGGTATATTGGCATTTTTTTAAAGAGCGAATACATTCTATAGTGTCTATCGCACCATTCCAGTTAACTAATATTATTGATATTCTGGGCATCGTGCTCCTATATTTCAATTAAGATTTTCTTGAATCTATTGATATGATGATAGCAATCGTTAAAAATATATTAAACACCGTATTTAACATTGTAAGAGGGTTCGTGAAAAAAGAAATTACAAGGATATAAAAAGCCATTGAATATACACTAAGATTTAATAAATTGGGAGAGGTCCGCAATGAGTAATAAGCAAATCCCGTTGCGGCGCCGACGAGAAATGGAAACATAACCACACCTAAAACACCGTAGTCATAATAATATGGCCAGAAAAATGAAAAAGTATTGTATCCACAAATCAAAAAAGGCCTTTCTATAATATTAAAAGTCTCTGCCAGCCAGTGTTTTACTCCTATAAGCGCAAGAATAAAGTCGCCAGTGAAATAACCATATGTAAAGTTTTCTAAATTACTTACACCCCGCGCAAAATTTTCTAAATTCATAACTATATACATATAGGGCTCCGTAAAAATTGAGAAGGTTGCAGGATATTTCATTTTAGAAATTACATAAATATAATTTTGCACATACGCAACCAATCTAACCTTTTGTATTAAACTTATGATAATGGCTAATAAAATACCAATCAGTAAGATATGCTTTAAACTTACACGTTTTGTAGTATAATACAAGAGTGCTAATAACATTAAAATCCATATTGTCAGATTAAACCTCTGTAATGTAAAAAAATAGCTTATTATTATTAATAAAGACAATACCATAAGTAAAATTTTCTTCTTTTTGTTTTGCTTTATGAAAATGAAGTATATTGATACCAAAAAAAGGATCGTTGGCATTGAATTTACCAAAAGATGAATGCCAAAAACCCCCCACTCAACTCTAGCTCTATCTGGAATTGAAGCCCAAAAAGGTAGATAGCCTTCTAAAATTACTTCGGTGATATAACTAATGAAATAAATACCAATCAGTATCACTAAAGAATAAAATAGTCTTTTTCCATTAATGGCATAATTGAAATAATATCTTCTTATTTCGTCAACATATAATAATCGTTCCTTTGAATAGACCAGATATGCGCCAAAAATACCCGTCAACAACGAAAAAATACCTAGTAAGAGCGTAATCCAACTATATAAATCCCATTTATGTTGAAAATAACTTAATTTTAAATCTGCAAGCCCAATCGCAAGCGCCCATACAAATGCAAAAACCCGTGATGGCGAGAATAAATCAACAGACTTTCTGCGACTATCAAGGAGTAAGAAAACACAAAGCAAAAAACAAACGATAGATAAATAACTCATAATTTAAACAACCTTTTCAGAAAAAGTTTAGCTGCAATTATTTCACCTGGTTGTATTTCTTGGAAAATGAAAAGCATAATAATATAGACTATAACCACTACAAATAGGCTGACAATTAAAACAATCATATAGTGTGTAATAAAATGCTTTATAACATAAACGGCGACAATCAAAGGAATCAACACTACTGCCAGTTTTATGATGGTCATCCATGGTATGCTCCACTCTATATCATTTTTTGTACCAAAATATACCAGCACCGGATATAATGAAAAACATATAAGTGTAGTTATAGCAGCACCTATGTATCCATAGGGCGGTATGAAAAATACATTTAAAATCAACTTCATAATTGCACACACCAAAACATATAAAAACATTTTATTTGTTTTTTCTCTCAATTCAAGGCCTTTATGTCCAAACATTGCAAAAAACCACAAGAGTATGCCAGGTGCTATAATCGGGAAAATAATTGAACCCTCTCTATATCCAGGACCCAAAAATATACGAACAAACTCACCTTTTAGTAGCACTATATATGTAGTGATCGGATAAACTAAAAGTAAAAAATATCTTGAAAATGCATTTATTAATTTTTTAATTTCATTGAGTTTAAAAGAAGAATCAACATTTGCCTTCATTATTAAAGGGTGTGCAGCATTTAGCAGAGGAACAGTAATAAAGGATATTGCCGAAGATATTAAGCTATAGTTTGTGCTGTAAATGCCTACTTCATTACTTCCGCGGAAGATTTGCAAAAAATATCTGTCAGATACCATAAGTAATTCAGAGCCTATAAACCAACCGACCATGGGAAATCCATAACCAAAAAATTGTTTAAATAAGTTTATAAATAAAGCCTTCTGTTTATCTTTTTCTGTAGATTCCTCAAATGACTTTTTTGCGACAAATAATGTAAATATAATCGGTGTGACAAGTATAAAAGAAGATAAAAAAGCGCCCCAGAGAAGTCCGGAAATATCCATTTTTATTACAAACACAAAAATTAAAGATAAACCTAATTTAAAAAATGCATTTAAAATGGTGTATAAAGTAAATATATTTGCCTTGGTGTCCGCTTGGAAAATAGTCAAGACTACAGTAAACCATATATCAGCGACAATTATCAATAATGAAACCAGATAAAATTTTTCATATTGATGTAGTATTTTCTTAAAAGGATAAAGAACAGTATATAAAAGTATCAGCAATAAGGATATAAATATAAGTATCTTAAAAAGATTTATATTAAATATAAACTCCATATTATAATATATATATTGTGCCCTATAACGAAGAATTGATTGCAATAACCATTGTGAAAATATCGCGGTAATGATAGTAGTAGTAGTAATTATGATAATATATTGCCCATAAAATTCTGGTTTAAAAACACGAGTAAATATCGCAGTAAAAAAAATAATGGTTAATCCTGGAATAATTTTTGCCGGAAAATATATAATTGTGTCCCTGCCGAATTTTTTTATTAAATATCCAAATTGATGTATTTCTTCCATTTATAACAATATATTAAATTTGGCTACCAAGTCAAGGAATTTAGCAAATATCTTAACACCCTATCCCAGGTATATCTTTCTTCAATTAGTCTTCGGGCTTCGGTTGATATTTTAGCACGTAGTTCGCTGTTATTTATCAGTCTTATCACTTGTTTCGCGAATTCATCCGGTTTATCAGCAACTAAGATATGCTTATTGGGTTCCGCCTCAATCCCTTCTAATCCGATAGATGTCGTCACCACAGGTGTGCCAAGCGCCATTGATTCAAGAATTTTGTTCTGAATTCCTGCTCCCACACGGATTGGAGCAACAGAGACCTCTGAATTCCAGACATATTCGTTCACATTTGGAACTTCACCAGTTACATAGACATCTTTAATTTTTGCTAATGCACGAACCCTTCTTGATGGCTCAGTTCCCACGATATAAAGCTTAACTTGTGGAATCTCTTTTTTTATGATTGGGAAAATCTCTTTGCAAAACCAGACCGCCGCATCGGTATTGGGAAATGTTCTCATATTACCAATAAAACATATCTTTTTATTTTGATGGTCATTCAAGCAAAATGAATATTTTTGTACATCAACTCCATTTGGTAGAACCTCTACATTAATGTTCTCGTCTAAACTTTTTAGATAGTCTCGGTCAATTGGGGAAACTACAAAAGTTTTATCAAAATAACGCCAGATATTTTTTTCGTAGTTTAAAACAAGATCTTTTTCAAAACGATGTATTATTGACCATTTCCCTTGCGTATACTGCATTGCCCTTGTATAATTTAAAGATTGTGCGTCAGTCATATCAAGAATTTTATAAATGTTAGATTTTTTTACATATTCTGCCATTCTGATAAGGTGAACAAATATGATATCGAATTTGCCGTTGGTAAGTTTTTCTTGAACTAAATTTTCCATTTTTTTGGATTTGTAATAAGAAATTTGAAGTGGCACTCCTTTAAATAAACCGACAATACAGTTTATATAAGATTTTATTTTTGGCAGGAAAACAACATTTATCTCGTAAAAATAATCTTTATATGCAGATGTTAACTCGGAAGATAATTTTTTATCGGTAAAACATAAAATTGAAACTTTATGATTTCTGCTCAAATATTTTAAGATATAAAAAAATCGTAATTTATCGCCACCTATTGGAGGAAATGGAAAGCGTGAGGTCAAAAAAAGGATGTTCATAATCTAAAGTAGTTAATTTTACTCAACTCTAATAAAAAATCAATATGTTGATTTTATGTTATATTTAATTATAATATACTATGAGAATTCTTATAATCGGGCATACCGGATTCATTGGCAAGTTTTTGACTTATAAACTGGTAGAAAAAAGTCATAAAGTGATTGGTTTGGATGTTAAAGAACCGTCTGACGAGCAAAAAAATATCTGTGAAAGTATTTGCGGAAATATTTTATCACCAGCAGATGTAACAAAATCACTCCATGGTGTGGAGCTTGTTATCTCACTCGCAGCAAAACATCACGATTTCGGTATTACAAAAGAAGAGTATTTTAGAGTAAATGAAGGTGGAACTATAAATCTTCTCAATTGTATGTCAAAATTAAATATAAATAATCTTATTTTTTATAGCAGTGTTGCGGTCTATGGAACGCAAGATAAACCAACAACTGAAGATAGTTTTACTACACCGGATACTGATTATGGTAAGTCAAAATTAGCAGCGGAAAAAGCAATCCTCAAATGGGTTGAAGAAAATAATACCAGAAGTGCAATTATAATAAGGCCAACGGTCATCTATGGACCAGAAAATTATGGCAATGTTTATAATCTAATTGATAAAATATATAAGAGGCGCTTCATCTTTGTGGGAGATGGTTCAAATATCAAATCCGTTGCCTATGTTGAAAATCTTGTTGATGCAACTATTTTCTTAATGAATTATTTAAAACCAGGTGTTAATATTTTCAATTATTCTGATGAACCCCAGATGACGACCCGGGAAATTGTTAATATAATAACCGAGTTTATGCCGCACGGTATCCCTAAAATTAAAATTCCATTATCAATAGCAACTACCGCGGGAAGTATTTTTGACATTCTGGGAAAAGTATCTGGATATAATTTTCCAATTACTGCTGCAAGAATGAAAAAATTTAATACTGCCACACACCACAAATCAGAGAAAATCAGGCGGTTAGGCTTTGAACAAAAAATTTCAATAAAAGAAGGATTTAAAAGGATGGTTGAGTGGTATTTAACATCGGTAAAAAGTAGCAAGTAGACAAGTTATAGATAGATTGGCTATTTAAATATTGATAAAGTAAGTCTTTATATTCTTTAGAAAAGGTTTTCTATTATTTTTGCTAACTGTTCAAGAAACTCTTGGTCTTCCTTAGTAAATGGGGAAATCCTG
>JBDRVV010000025.1 GCA_039802005.1 candidate division WOR-3 bacterium | reverse complement strand
ATTCATAGTCTAATTTAAGAATCCCATTCCTTGGGTAAGGATAAGAACCCATTACTGTTGCTCCGCCAGTTGTATGACAGGTAGTAACCTTCTGCCAGATAATTGCGCCCATATAATCAAATCCTGCGCTCTCACAAAATTTGATGATTTCTGTCCTGATCGGAATAACCTTATATCTTCCATAATAAACCGAACGGGCAAACTGGTCTCCAATGTTAATACATAAACGGCAACCTTTATGAAGAACTCTGCGGCATTCACTCCAGACAAGGTTAAGGTTATTTATATATTCTTCATAAGTATCATTAAATCCTATTTGCTTTCCATTGCCATAATCCTTTAACTGCCAGTAAGGGGGTGATGTGATAATAAGATGGACGGATTCATCGGGAACTTCTTTCATCCATCTTGCATCACCAATGATTATTTTATGCCGGGTCTTCATACAGTTAGTTCCTTTTTATCGGATTATATTTTATTATACTTAATATTAATTTTTTGTCAATGACACTAAGAGGTTTTAAACGTGTGCCGTTTACCTGGAGCGTTAGAATCTAAAACCACACCCTCGCCTTTATCCTCTCCCTTTGAGGGAGAGGAAATGGAGTTGGGAATTTTTCCATTCAAGGATAGTAATTTAAGTGCGATGAATCGCACCGCTACAGATAAGATGCTGAAACAAGTTCAGCATGACAGACGAATCAATCGCCTCGTTTCAAGAATTTATGAGCTGCTTTCAGTTCTTTAATTATCTCTATCTTCTGCGGGCAGCGGTCTTCGCATTGACCGCATTCGGTGCATTTATCTGCCTTCCTTTCATCTTTGATAAATTTTTTATACATTCCTTTTGATTCGACAAATGCATTATACATATAGGCATCGTTATATATCTCAAAGATAAATGAAATCGGAATTTTCTGGGGACAATCTGAACAATAGTTACAACCAGTACAATTGATTTTCGTGCGCGATTTGAAAAATTTTTTTGCCTGTTCATACAATTTCAACTCATCTTCGGTGAGTGTATCTCTGTGCTCTACTGATGCAAATTCAATGTTCTGTTTGACCTGTTCAATCGTGCTCATTCCACTTAACACACAGGAGACCTCAGGCCGATTGTATAAATATCTAAATGCAAATTCTACAGGTTTCTGTTTGAACTTTGAGCGAGCAATGATATTTAATACTTCTTCCGGTACATTCCGGGCAAGTTTGCCACCACGCAGGGGTTCCATAATTATGACGCCAAGACCTTTACTATACGTATATTCAAGACCCTTTATTCCTGCTTGAATATCATTATCAACATAATTGATATGGAGCAAACAAAATGACCAGGGATAGGCATTAATAATTTCTTTAAATAGCGGCAATTCATCGTGGAATGAGAAACCAGCGAACCTTATTTTGCCTTTTTTCAATGTATCATCAAAAAATTTCAATATATCAAATTTCTGAACGGTCTGCCAGGAGTCTTTACTTAAGCCGTGCAAGAGATACATATCTATTGTCTCGGTCTTTAATCTCGTGAGTTGCTCATTAAGATACTTTTCAGAATCACCTTTTTCTTTCACAAGATAGACAGGCAATTTGGTCGCAAGATAGATTTTCTTGCGATATTCTGGCTTCAAAACTTCACCCAAGAATACCTCACTCTCACCTGAATGATAACCGTAGGCGGTATCAAGATAATTTATGCCATTATCAATCGCATAATACAAAATTTTTGCTGCTTCGGGTTTGTTGATTGATTTAAAGTCATTTTCATCAAGAAGTGGGAATCTCATACAACCAAAACCGAGTTGTGAGATTTTTACACCTGTTTTACCAAAATCACGATATATCATTTTATCAATTCAATACTGCAATCCACCCGTTTAAGATTGAAGCAAAACTGACCCAGAGAATGTACGGTATCAAGAGGTAGCCGGCTACATATGAAACCTTGAAGAAATAAATTATCGTAAGCAGAATAGCAATCCAAAGTATGATAATCTCAATGAATGCATATAATGGAGAGCGCAATCCGAAAAAGAGAAAAGACCAGACGACATTAAGAACCAGTTGTATTAAAAAAATGATAATAGCGGTCTTTACGGGTGTCAAAGAGAGTCCCTTATTCCAGACAAAATAAAATGCAATGCCCATAAGAATAAACAGCGCAGTCCAGACCGGACCAAACAACCAGTTTGGCGGGCTTATCGGTGGCTTATTTATCGTTCCATACCAGGTGGAGACTGACTGCCTTGTCGCTAGGGAACCTATAAATGCAGCTCCAAGTGTCAATGCCAACGAAAATATGAATTTAACGATATTAAAATTTGAGACTGGCACATCACCTCCTAGTGCTTACGAAACACTGAAATACCTATGCAACTAAAAATATAAAATTTTCAGGGTAGACTTGTTACTACAATATTATTTATTTTACTATTCCATTATTCCAAAATTCTGGAATTGTGGAATGATTGTGGTTTTAGTGGAGTATTCAACCATCTGGTAATTGCCTCAATCAGAACACCGATACGCCTTTTAATCAGAATATAATACCAGAAACACGAGACTAAAAGAAAGAATAGAATTATCAATGTTATGCTTGTTTGTGGAAAGCGGTAAAACAGCAGAATACTAATAAAAGCGAGAAATGCAGGGATGGTGAGATTCAAACAAAATGTAATCTTAATCTTCTGGGGATTGACCATCTCTATTGCGCCGTGGATTGGGCATACTGTATATCTTGAAACCGAATAATCAAATTGGACTTCTCTGAAATAAATTGCCCTTGGATTTATTGGAAAAAATTGGTATCTATTTTTTATGTGCATTCTCAATGTATCATTTAAACTATTAACATCAGATAAATCTTTCTGAAGATTTGGCATTATCTTTTCAAAGGTAGAAAGGCGGATAAGATTCTTAAAATAACCCGGTTGTTTCAATCTCGGGAGAATCTCATCAAGAATTAAACAGATCCCTGTTATTATTAAACCAATGTAAATATAATTCATACATCTCCTTTTAATTTTTACTTAGAATCACTATCTTCTCAAAATAGTTTTGCTTCTGAGTGGTTATCCTCAAGAAATAGATACCCTCGGGCACATCACAAAAATTTAATTGAATATTATAACTTCCTTGAGCAAAGAGTTTATTATTTAAAATCATTTTTTTCTCTCTACCCACCAAATCATAAAGGATAATTGCTAAATTTGTTTCTTTTCTTATATTTAACGAAAGAGAAATCGTTCTCTTACAGGGATTCGGATGTAAAGAAAATTCAAAATTATTAAGGCTCAAATTTCTTTCGCTTTCAATCCCAGCACCAGGACCAAAATCAGCCACCTGGCAATTATCTATCCAGACCAGTCCTCTGTTCCCTTCGCCCCAGTCAATCCAGCAGGCACCAGCATGGAATTCGGTCGGAGCCAATGTATCATTACCAATGGAAGTATCATATTCATACCAAACAAGATTATTATTTAGCCACCAGGCATAAAATGGATTTTGCCCGCTTAAATCAACAAGCATCGTGATATGATACCATTGTTCACGTCTGATGAACTGCAAATTATCATATTGACGGTGACGCTGTCCATCGCGTCCCCGATACGCCATTCTAATCATAAACAGACTATCAGGTAATCCCTGATAAGGATGCGTTTCAATATTTGCTCGCTCGCGATAACCACTTGGATGGACAATATACGCTTCCATAAAATAAAGCCCACCAACAGTAACATTTGATTGAGAGATTGGTCCATTACGCAGATAACAACTGTACCATAGTTTTTTACCCGAAGGCCAGGGAATTATCTTATTGGTATATGCCCAACCGCCCTGGGCACCATTGGTAAGCTGAAAACGAGCACTATGATTACCCGCATAATGGATAACAGTATCATCAATCGCACTTGCAGAACCTACTCCCCCATACACTGGCGTTTCATCCCAGTTTATGAAATTCCCCTGGGGGTCTTGCCCCGCCTCATAACCATCCTGAAAGATAATTGTATCTGCAAGAGCGATTTTCCAAACGCTCAAAATCATTTTTTCTTGTTTCAACACAAAAATATATGGAAATATCGAACTTAAAAGACCTAATGTTAGCAGGAACTTTAGTACTATATAAGAAATATTATTTTTATCATTCATCATTCCTACTTTTGGTAGTCTGTTTTTAAGCGAATTGAATAACTTTTCTATAATTTAATTTATATTATTGTCATCTGGTAATAATTATCAATAAATTTTTTGCTTTTTAAGTGATGTTTGAAATATATCGACAAATACTCTTGCGGAATCCATATAATAAAGTTACTATAAGAAAACTGATAGAGAACAGATTTATTAAAGTCAATGTTTCCCTTTTAAGGAGTGCCACTGATATATACGGAATGGCTTCCAACCAGATTTTATTTAACAAAAACCCTACTAAAAGAACAAAGGCGATAACCGAAAATGCGTATAAAATCGTCAAAAATGAAAATACCCAGCTATTTTTATGCTCAATTTCTTTCATCACTTTTAACTTCATCAATACTTTGTCTTCTATAACACCGGGGTCATAATTCGTAGACAATGCTTTATCAATTTGACTCTCAATTGCTACTTTCTTCTGACATTCTTGGCACTTCAAAAGATGTTTTTCTATTTGCCCCCTCTCATTATCGGATAAAAGATCCAACCTATTCTCAATTAATTTATTAATATCAGGACAGGAGTTCTTCTTCATAACCCTTTAATTTTTCTCTTAATCTAATTCTTGCACGACTTAAAGAAACCTTCACATTTTCGGGACTTATTCCAACAATTTCAGATATTTCTTTTATATCAAAATTTTGATAATAGAACAGGGTCAAAAGGAGTCGGTCGCGTGGATGTAACTTTTCAAGGGCATTCTGGATGATTACCCTTTTCCTAATTTCGGCTGTGGAGTCTTTAGTGCTGGTAAGTTCAATTGGGTCATAATCTTGGGTGGAACTTTGATTAATCATTTTTCTCTTTTTTAAATGGTCATAAGCAAGATTCCGGGTAATACGGCAAAGATAGGTCTTAAACTTCTCCGGATTTTTTAGCTTAGCTAAGTTTTGAAAAGCCCTTATGAATGTTTCCTGGCAAATATCCATACTTATGTCATAATCGCCAAGGAGCCGATAGGCAATAGTAAAGATAAGTTGTTTATATTCCGTAACGAGTTCCGCCATTGCCTTTTCATCACCATTTCTGCTTCTAATTACAAGTTCAATAATACCGCAAGGCACGAGTAGCTGTTATAATACCTATTTCTCAGGTAAAATGAAATGGAGTAAGATAAAACAAACGCCGACTACGCCTATAAACACTCCCGCACCAATTAGCACTCGTGATGATTGAATATATCCAAATAAGATACTTCCAAGTCCCACCCCTAATACTACGATGCCATTTTTTAAATACCTTCCCAATCTTTGACTTTCGGTTTCCAGTTGTTGATAATTCCATTTTTTCTCAGGACCCTCACCAAGCAGTTCTTTTATCTCCTGTACACTCTTTCCTGATTCAATCGCCTTGGTTACCGATTCGTAATATTTTCTTTTCACAAGCGAGCTTGAAATTATCGAAATAATTGCTATCAAACATCCCATTATTATTGCGACTATTGGCACAAGGAAAGAAATCCAGTGTTGCATTGTAACCTCCTTTGTCTATAAGACGAAATTCAGGCGGTCAAGGTAACATTATTAATTAACCTTGGACAGGCAATTAGTTCAATCTTCAGAAACGTAGACTTTTATCTCATCTCCATTTTTCACCTCTCTAAATACTTTACAGTCTCCTTTTACTCTGCCAATTACATTCACATCACTATAAGCCCTTATCTCTTTATCGTTACTTACCGGTGTCTTGCCAAAAAATATGCATAGCGATGGCTCTTCAATCCAGATTGCTATTTCACCTTCTTTTACAACCTGCCGTGGGTTTTCGGGTTCAATTTTATCTATCGGAATTTTAAAATAGATTTCCTCACCCCAGAGATTTGCCTTCGCTTCAATGGGTAGAATCTTCAAAAATTTTTCTGCCGTCTTTGGGTTTTCTTCGGTTATCTCAACTCTAATTTTCCCGATGCTTTCACTTTCAATGATTATCTGTTTCATAATTCTACTCCTTCTCAATCATTTTCAAAATTATACATTTAGAGCATTCAGAAAATAGATTGATTTTATCTACAATTAGCCTCATATCACCAAGTTCAATTTTTTCGCCTTCCTGTAATTCTAAATCCTGACTGCTTCCTTCAACGCCCTTTTCTGCTACCGAAATCCATGCCTTTTTTACTCCCTCGCTTGCATCTTGCCATACTTTTGCGAGAGCAATTTTATATTTGTATATTGTAACAACTTCGTTTTCACCAATAATTATTTCTTGTCGTGTAGTCATAACACCTTCTTTCACCCTCACCTTAATCCCCTCCCATCAAGGGAGAGGATAATCTTATTAAATTTCATAGCATTTTTATGTATCATAAATGGCACATTCCATTCCCTTGATTTAATCAGGGGGTTATTAAGCCTTACCCCATTAAAATTATTTTTTTTGCTTTAACATAAAATTCTTACGAATTAACTCCAAAGACCGGACGACCGCAGTTTGAAACCGTTCCTACATAATATAAGGAATTTTATTCTTCGCCTTTGGTCTTGGTTTTGATTGGTTCTACAAGTAAAACATAAGCAGGTTTTTCACTGCGGGAGCGATGCCTGGTCCCGCGCTTAACTAAAAAACCTTCGCCTTCTTTTAACTCTATAGACTCATTCTCCATATCAATGAAGATTTTACCCTTTAATACATAAAAAAATTCATCTTCATTCATATGGGTATGCCATTTGTAGATACCATCTATTTTTGCAATTCGCAAAGCAGTCTCATTTACATATACTACATCCTGAGGCTGCCATGCCTCTTTGAGTTTCTTATCAATGTCTTTGAAGGTTATTTTATTCATTAGACCTCCAGTTTAAAAAAGATTCAGACGGATTAGAGCGGATTCAGACGGATTTAGAACGATCCTTGCTCCTTACTATACGAATATACTCCAGCTTAGGAGTTCCAAAATTGACCAATAAGCCCACTTCGTAAGGTGATGCTTTAAGTTGGGAAATCAGTTGTTCACGGAACACCTTAGGCAAACGTTCTACAGATTTCAATTCAATTATTACTTTATTTTCAACCACCAAATCTAAACGATGCTTTCCTACTACTTGACCATCATATTTTATCTGAATTTCTTTTTCAATTTCGTAAGAAAGTTTCTCTTTTTTTAATTCTAACTCTATTGCTCGCTGATAAATCTTTTCAGTAAAACCACAACCAAGGTTTTTATGAACTTTGAATAGAATACCAATAATCTTATACGTTAGCTCTTTATGAAGTAAGACATCCGTTTGCATCCACCTTAATCTGTTTGAATCTAAATCCGCCTCTGGCGGATTACATTCTGAACACCCCAAATTTATGTTCAGGTATTGGTGCATTAAGGGACATTGCTATACCCAGTCCAAGCACCGTGCGGGTATCAAGTGGGTCAATTATTCCGTCATCCCAGAGCCGTGCGGTTGAATAATAGGCACTTGACTCGTATTCATATTTTGCCAGGATTGGTTTGCGGATTTCTTCAATCTCTTCGGGTGTTGGTTTTTTCCCTTCTTTCTGCAGTGCCTTTACCTTGATATCAGTGAGCACATCTGCAGCCTGTTCACCACCCATTACACAGATCTTTGCGGTGGGCCACATAAATAACAATCTTGGTTCATAAGCACGACCACACATACCATAATTACCCGCGCCATAAGAACCACCAATTATAACGGTGAATTTCGGCACCTGGGCATTTGCTACCGCATGGACAAGTTTTGCACCATCCTTAGCAATTCCTTGATGTTCATATCTTTTACCAACGATAAATCCAGTAATATTCTGCAAAAATATTAAAGGTATTTTCCGCACACAACAGAGTTCAATAAAATGTGCACCTTTTTGTGAAGATTCAGAAAATAATACACCATTGTTTGCCAATATTCCCACTGGATAACCCATTATCCGTGCAAATCCACAGACCAGAGTTGGACCATATAATTCTTTAAATTCATGAAATTCGCTATCATCAACAATTCTTGCAATCACTTCACGCATATCAAATGGTTTGCGCAAATCCTTAGGAATTATACCATATAATTCCTTCGGGTCATAGGCGGGTTCTTTGGGTTCTGCACGCTCCAGTGGATATTTTGGTTGTCTGCCCAGGTTTTCTACGATATTACGGGTAATTTCTATCGCCTGTTCATCATTTACTGCATAATGGTCACTCACACCCGAAATCCGACAATGGACATCTGCACCGCCGAGTTCCTCTTCGGTAACCACTTCCCCCGTTGCAGCTTTCACCAAAGGGGGACCGCCAATATAAATCGTTCCGGTACCTTTTACATGAACTACTTCATCACTCATCGCCGGTTGATATGCTCCACCTGCAGTACAAAAACCCATTACCACTGAAATCTGAGGAATATTCATTGCAGACATTATCGCCTGGTTATAAAATATTCTACCAAAATGAAACCTATCAGGAAATGTGCCTACTTGTAAAGGCAAGAATATTCCACCTGAATCAACGAGATATATGCAGGGCAGGCGATTATCAATTGCAATCTCCTGAGCACGGATATGCTTTTTTATTGTCTCGGGCACATAAGTGCCACCTTTGACTGTAGCATCGTGTGCAACGATCATTACTTCGCGACCCTGGACAACACCGATACCGGTGATAATTGCAGCAGATGGATGCTCATTATCGTACATATCCCAGGCAGCGAGCGGACTCAATTCTAAGAATGGAGTATCCGAGTCAAGAAGCAATTTCAGTCTATCACGCACAAAGAGTTTACCCCTTTCTTTATGTTTCTTGTGCATATAATCAGGTCCACCTTTACGCACGAGTTCGAGCCGCTCTTTTAATGTTTTCACTGCCTGTTCCATTGCCTCATAGTTTTCTTTAAACTCCGCACTATTGGGATTTATCTTGGATTCTATTTTGTACATATACCTACCTTTGTGCGATAAATCGCACCGCTACAATTTGGGTTTATTTTTGATTCTATTTTGTACATATTATCCTTTAAATTCTAAATCCTAATATCTAAATCCTAAACAAATCCCAAATTCTAATGTATCGACATTCATATTTGGAATTTAATTCATTAAACATTGTTTAGAATTTCGGACTTAGGATTTCGAGATTATCCAAGTATTGCTTTATATCCATAGCATATTATTCCAGCAGCGCCTTCTTCCTGGACCTTTCGGAAAACCAACTTTACCGGTTTACCAATTCCCATATCTTCGGGTTTACAATCAACAACCTGTGCCATCAATCTGACACCATCCTTTAATTCAATTATTGCTACATTATATGGCACCTGCGTGTTGAATTGATCAGGTGCCACGCGGATTGTGGTATAGGTTACAATTTTGCCCTCTTCTGATAATTTTATCTTTTCAAATTCTCTTGACTTACAATTTGAACAAATAAGTCTTGGTGGGAAAAATATCTTTCCGCATTTTTTACACTTATTTGCTTCAAGCCGATACCTTTGTGGCATTTCTCTTGTATATCTTGGTGAAGGCATTTATCCTCCTTTCATCGCCGACAGGCGATGCACTGACTATTGCGGATAATAACACGGATACACACTGATAAACTTTAGAAAATCCGAATATCGAAATCCGAAACAACTCCTAAATCCCAATTTACCAAACTGTTTTGAATTTGGAATTTTGGTAATTAGATATTGTTTGGAATTTCGGATTTCGAATTTAGTGCTTGCCATCAATTCATTCATGATAGTTTATGGATCACATATCTAAAAGCAAGTCACTCGGATTTGAAAATATGCACTACTGATGATGCTCCTGAGCCACCCATATTCTGGGTCAACCCGATTTTGGCATTTTTGACCTGACGTTTACCAGCAGTCCCTCGAAGTTGTTCAACTACTTCAACCACCTGTGCAATACCCGTAGCACCAACTGGATGTCCTTTTGATTTCAAACCACCGGATGGGTTTATTGGAATCTTTCCTTCAAGCGCAGTCTCACCTTTTTCAACAAGTTGATAAGCCTTACCCCTATCACAGAAACCAAGTTCTTCCATTATGCACAATTCAGCAATGGTAAAGCAATCGTGGACTTCAGCGAAATTTATATCCGAAGGTTTAATCCCTGCCATTTTATATGCGCGTTCTCCAGCAACCCTTACTGCATCAAGGCTTAAAATATCCTTTCTTTGATGCAAGGCGATTGTATCAGTTGCCGCACCAGAACCAATAATTTTGATCATAGGTTTTCCAAGTTTCTTGGCAATATCAATCGTCGTTACAATTACACAGGCAGCACCATCAGAAACCGGCGAACTATCCATCACTGTTATCGGGTCTGCCACCATTGTTGCATTTAAAACATCATCTATTGTAATTTCACTCTGAAATTGAGCATTGGGATTTAGGGAACCGTTTTTGTGGTTTTTCACTGCCACCATTGCCAGATGTCTGCGCGTGGCACCGTATCGTTGGAAATATAAATTGGCAATCATTGCATAAAGCCCGGGAAAGGTAATACCGTGATAACATTCATATTCCTGGTCTGCAGCAGTAGATAACGCATAGGTCACATCTGCCCCATCGGTCATCTTTTCTACACCACCAGCAAGTACAATGTCATTCATTCCTGATGCCACATCAATAAATGCCTGTCTTAAGGCAAATCCACCAGAGGCACAGGCAGATTCGACCCGCAGTGCTGGTATTGGTGCGATACCGAGGTAATCTGCCATTAATGCACCGATATGTTCTTGACCGACAAACAATCCCGGGGTCATTGAACCCACATACATTGCATCAATATGGTCAACATTTGCATCATCAACTGCCTTTAATGCAGCTTCAACAAAAATATCCCTTAAGGATTTTGTCCATAATTCACCAAATTTGGTCATTCCAATTCCAATAACTGCAACTTCTCTCATATTACCTCCTTTAACACTGAAACACTGAATTTTAGAACACTGAAACAGTGAAGATAATAACACTGAAAACGCTGAAACGGTGAAATATGGTAAATCATAATATCAGCCTTTTGATTTCAATTTTTGCTTTAGCAAAATTAATCAGCAACCCTACTTTTAAGCCCGCCGCTTTAAGGTAACTAAGCATTCTCTTTGTATCATCAGTACAGAAATTTTTTACAACTTTTAACTCAACTATTATCTTTTCTTCAACCACCAGATCTAATCTGTGTCTCCCAATTTTACAATTATCGTAAAAAATATCTATTTGCTTTTGCCTTTCGTATTTTAAGCCGTTTTTAGTTAGTTGAAATACTAGTGCATTTTCGTAGGCCGATTCCACAAAACCAGGTCCCAAAGATTTATGTACTTCAATCGCACAACTTATTATTTTGTGTGTCAACTCGGAGAATGGATACTCACTGTACTCAATCTTGCCTATTCCGTTTAATCTTCTAATTTCAGTGTCTTCAGTGTGATTTATTTCTGTATCCTCAGTATCTTTCATTTCAGTGCCATCAGTGTTCAGCCATGATAATTTTATGTCTGTGTTTTGCATACTCACCATAAGTGAGATATATTCTATTATTCTCAAGCATATCCCTTACCTTCTCTGCCTTATCACGAACTTCATTTATCCTTTCAGTAACTTTAAAAACAAACGCATCACTGCCCGCACCAGAACCAAAGGAAACAAGTAATATTAAATCGCCTGGTTTAGCAACATCAAGGACTGCAGAAAATCCAGTGGGAGAAGAACCCGAATAGGTGTTACCCATCAAGGGCACAATCCAGCCTGGTTCAATCTGCTCTTTGGTGAATCCAAGTCTTTTTCCAATCGTCATTGGAAATTTACCATTGGGCATATGGAATATAGCGTATTTAAAATCTGAAGGTTTATAGCCTGTCTTTTCAAGAATTCCTTTGCCCGCATTATAGATATGTTTAAAATATGCCGGGTCACCGGTAAATCTTCCACCGTGCCTTGGATAAAATTGATATTCTCTGCGCCAAAAATCAGGTGTATCTGTTGCCCAGGAATATGTATCAAGAACTTCTACTACAATCTTTTCTTTTCCGAAGATAAATGCAGAACCACCGGCTGAAGCAGAGAATTCAAGCGCATCTCCTGGTGCACCCTGCGATGTATCAGCACCGATACCCATTGCGTATTCCATTAAACCTGCTTTTACTAAACTATATGCTACAAACATTGCCTCAGTTCCTGCCTTACAGGCGAATTCGAAACTTGCAATATGAACTTCAGGTGTGATTCCGAGAACTTCAGCAACGACAGTAGCAGATGGCTTTACTGCATAAGGGTGCGATTCAGAACCAACATAGACTGCACCAATTTTCTTGGGGTCAATCTCTGCCCTTTTTAAGGCATTTTTTGCGGCGGCGACTGAAATGGTAATTGTATCTTCGTCCATTCCGGGCACGGTCTTTTCTTTCAATGCTAATCCTTTTTTAATCGTTTCTGGGTCTCTACCCCATTGTTTTGCAATCTCTTCAACCTTTATTCGGTACCGGGGTAGATAAGACCCGTATCCAATAATACCTATTTTTTCAGAGTTTGACCGCATCAACGACCTCCCTTCTTTTTAAATAATAACCGATTGGTTATATACTTTACAATACCCATTTTTTTATATCTTCTAAAATCTTCCTTAAAGAAGGTGCATCAAACCATTTTTTACCAGTTAGTTCATTTGCATAAGCCTGATATATTAAACAGATACCTTTATATAATTCTTCTGGTAGATGGGGTGGTTTGGTTCGGACGATGGATTTCCAGTGTACCCGGTCTTTCTTTTTTGCCTCCTCCACATCTTTAAACCAATCGGTTTTACGATAATAAATCCGTGCTATCTCTTTGCTTACAGGCATTCCATCAAAAGTAAATCGACATTCATCAAGTGTTCCCAAAGCATCAACGAGGACGAAATTTCTATTCTCATCAAATCCAAGTTCAATTTTACCATCTTCATTAAATAATCCGAGTTTTTGTGTCTCCTTGTTAATGAGTTCATTGACAAAAGATAATATTTTTTTCATTTGAACAAGTTCTTCATCAGAAAGATTAGATATTTCTTTCGCTTCATCCCAGGTCAAATACCTATCTGTTATTTCAAGTTTTGTTGATACATCGTATATCGGGTTTTTAAGTATTTGCCCGGGCTCTGGAATTCTGTCAAATCCAATATCCGAGGGTTTAATTGTCCCTTCCTTTAAACGCTTAAATACCGAAGAACCTGCGGGCAGGGCATTACGATAAATAACCTCAAGTGGGATTAAAAAATTTCTTTTCTCTTTTTTATAAATTGAATAATCATATTTATTATCACCTTTGAGCTCAGGTTTTATTACTCTGAGCAATTTGACCTCCATCGTATCAGATGGTGTTTTCAAATCATTCAGGCGTTTTGTCTTCCCATCTTCAATAAGACCAAGATAGTGAGTCTTTATACCAGATTGCTCAAGTTTCTCAAAGTAATAAGCTGTAGCAATACATATTGCCTGTCCTTTTTTTGATATGTGGTCAGGCATCTCACCCCAGTCAAAAACTGAATATCTGTCTGAAAATACAAACCTGCCAATACCCGGTTCATTTTCGGTTGGTTTTTCTATAACCGTAAGGTCTTTTACACTACCCATTTTTATTTACCTCCTTATCTGCCTTTTCAATTTCCTCTCTTTTTGCTTCTTGATAATCTCTTATCTTTCTTTCTAATTTTTTGTCTGCAAGGGAAAGAATTTTAATTGCTGCTAAACCTGCCTCTTCTGGTTCAAGAATAAATAAAGGACAAACTCCCGAAGGCATTCTGATTGTAGAGAAAATGTCGGCACCGCTGAATTTGTCGCTGTAAGGCGGACAGGCAATTACAGGTTTCGTAGTATTGGCATCGACGAATCCGCTCAGGGCATTACTCCTGCCTGCAACCGTGATAAAAACCACATCTTCATTCTCGTATTCTTTTATAATTTCAAGAATTTTGAGTGGAACCTTATGTGCTGAGGCAATTCGCAGGGTATAGTTAACACCAAATTTTTCCAGTACTCCTGCGATCTTTTTTGAATGTTCAAAATCCCCTTTTGAACCCATAATGATTATAACCTTAGCCATCTGCCTCCTTTTTTAATTTAATATTATAGTTAAAAATTTCGCAGGGTCAAGAAAAAGTATTAAATCTTTCATCTTTAAATCTTCCAGGGTCTTTCAATTTTTTTCAATTCAATTGCCTTCTGGAAGGCATCAATCAATATTTTTAAAAAGATAAACATTATTCCTATCTTGTTTGGGGCAACATCTATTTCTTCTTCAATCAACAAATCAACAACATAAAATAAAATAGCAGGTTGGGAGTAATTGTCTATTATCTGGCCAATACACTCAACGAATCTTTCTTCATCCATTTTTTGCAAAGAATCAAGTATTTTTAGATTCTCTTCCTCTATTTCATCAAGAAGTATTGGGAGAACCAAAGGCAAAGGGGCATATCTGCTTGACATCATTCGCCATATTCCGATTCCCAAATAGAAAAATACTTCTTTTTCAGATTCGTTGAATTCATGTTCACCTGTTTCAAAAAGATAAGCAAGAACATAAGGTTGTTCCTCACCCATCTTATTAATCAAGATTTTTATCTCGTCTGGTTCAAGGATTGACATCTCTTCAAAGGTTTTCTCGACAACCTCGTCTGGTATAGATTGCATACAACCCCCTAATAACTTATTTTTATACCAAAATTTATCCACAGAAATATCATTCCTTGTTCTGGATAATCAATAATTGCATTATCAACAATACCTTTCGCACTTCGGCTTTTCCACAAATATAGAAAACCGTCTATAACAGGAAATTCAATAAAAACTTTTTCAAAACATACGCTCTGCAAACGAAAACCTGCATCAAGTGTTATTCCATTCAGGTCATAAACTGCGTTATTCTGAATGATATTTCTATTATAACCCAAGCCCGTGCTAAATATTGGATTAAATTGAATAAACATAACTTTTTTTCGTCCAGGGTACCAATCAAAAAATATTCTGCCTGCAGTCAGACTACCGGTCAGACCAGACTTATCCCCCTTGATGAAATTATTGTTTGATAGATGTTCTGCTGACAGGTCAACATTTATGACCAAAACACGATAACCAAAATTCTGCAATTTTTTACACCAGAATTCCTGTCCAAAAAAGAAAGTAAAATTCTTCGGTCCCAAGTTTCTAAAATCATTCTGCAATAGTTCCGAAATCTCAAAACCGAAATGGAAGTTGGGCGTGAGATTATTGATATGCTTGTTCTCTTGTGCAAAAACAAGAGATGTAACAAAGAATAGAATAATAAGTTGACTCTTCTTCATTTTTAATAATCAATAAACTGATAAAAACAATCTTATTTCTTTCTGTGGATTAACCCACCAATGGCACCGCCAACGAGTCCGAGTAATCCAAAATAGAGTGTGGTAATAAAAATACCAGCACCGATTATTGCACCAACAAGGCCGCCGAAAATTGTGCCACCACCACCAAGGATACTACCTATAAAACCACCAAGAATCGGCAATAATATCCCGGCAAGTATCCCTTCAATTGTGCCGCTCAAAAATCCCGAAAGCATTCCGTTCTTTACTCCACCAATAATCAATCCCGCAATGAATCCAGCAATTATTGGTCCTAACACCGGAAGCGGGCTTAATATCAACATTGCTATGTATCCAATAATGACTGCCAATATAAACATATTACTCCTTTCTCATTTAAATTTAAATTTTCAGTACAAAGGCATTAGTGAGCTATTGCACTCAATAACGACTGACGGCGGTTTATTTTTTTAAATATTTATCAAAAAATGCCAGAACCCTGTCAAAGAATTCAGGATAATTGATGAATTCTGGTCCGTTTATACCACCGTGCTCTGCTTTAGGAACTATCCATAGTTCTTTTGGACCATTCAATTTGACCATTATCTTCTCAGACATCCAAACCGGTGTTCGATTATCTTTTTCACCAACGATCAAAAAGACTGGAATCTTAATCTTCTCAGCCGCATTTATAGGTAATAGTTCTTCGGGATAATTCTCTGGTGCCATAAAGTTTCGCCCCGGTAATGATTGTTTCAATACTGGTAAAAGTTCATCAAACGAACTCATAAGTGCCCTACCTACATAAGCAGAAATATCATTTCTTTTCGCAATGATTGCAAAGGAAAGATAAGCGCCCGTGGAAAAACCCATAACTCCTATTCGTGTCGTATCAACTTCAGGTTGTTTTTTTACAAAACCAATTGTGGCATCATAATCATCAATATATTCAGTATAACACAACCTGTCCTGCTCGGTTTGCCAATCTGAGCTTTTCCCAAAGCCACGCCAGTCAAACAAGAAAACGTTATATCCTTTTGTAAAAAAATGATAAGCATAGAATATAAATTGTGTCATATTACCAGCATCACCATCACAGATAATAATCGTTGGTTTCCTTGTAGTATCTGTTTTATACTCTCTGACATCGGGTTTTAACTCATCGGGAACCGGTACGAGACGTCCAATAACTGAGTTCAAAATACCAACAGTATCCTGAGCAGGAATGAACCAGCCTTTTAGTTTTAAATTATCTGCGGTCAGAAATTCAACCTCTCGGTAAATAATACCGTAATCAGAAGGTATCGCCTTATATTCTCTTTCTGGCCTGAGCGCAAAAGAAAACGCGATTAAAGCAAAGGTCAACAATAAAAATCTTATGAATTTCATATTTTCTCCTTTCTTATTTTTTGTGGTAAATCGTCTCTAAAAATTCTTTGTCATATTTTTTTGTGAACAGACTAACCAGTGTAATTATCATAAAGGAGATGATAATTCCAGGGATAAATCCATGAACTTTGAATGGTTGTTTTAGAGCCATCCATATCAGTGCTATGAGAAAGCCACCAATCATTGAAGAAATTACTCCAGCTTTTGTAACCCATCTTGCATAAAGTCCAAATAGAACCGGCCAGAGTGTAGTAGAAGATATGATTGCCCAGGAGAACGCGGTTAAAGCAAGTACAAGGGCGGGCGGTTTTATAGCAATTATTATTGAGATAATACCTATAATGAGTGTTGTGATTTTGCTCATCGTAAGCATCCTCTTGTCATCATAATTTAATTTCAATCCTTCTTTCAGAAAATCTTTGATTATTGAACCAGTGATTATTATTAATACTGACGAAAATGTTGACATACCTGCAGCAAGGACTGCTGCCAGAAATATTGAGGAACCTATAGGGTTAAGAACAGATTTTACAAGCATCGGTATTGCAAGGTCAGGATTCTTCAATGAAGGAAAAAGTATTCTTGATATAGCGCCATTAAAATACGGCAGAAGTGCAAGACAAGTCCCAAGCGCTGCAACTGGTGTTCCTATCTTGAAAAAACTGATTTTCTTAATTGAATAAAATCTAACCAGAAGTTGGGGCATACCCCAAACTCCAAAACTGACTATCAATGCATAAGAAATCAATCCCTGCCAATTCCATACGCCGGGTGTATCAACATATCCCTTATTAATTACAGAGAGATTAAATGCAGCGTTTGAAATGCCACCGACACTTTTCAATGTAAAAATTGTGAGTGTTATCAATCCTATTCCCATTATCCAAGCCTGTATAAAACTTGTCCAAACAACTGCAATATATCCACCAATTGATACATAAAAAAGTATTATCACCGAAGAAATCAAAAGACCGTAGATATATGAAACACCAATCAATCCTTCAAATATATGCCCCATACCTTTGAGCATACTCACATTATAAACTATCAAAAATATCGCTATCACAAGCGAAGAAAATATTAAAGCAAAGTTTGAATCATATCTTCTCTTTAGAAATTCAGGAATAGTAATGACATTCAGTCTATGGGTAATTTCTCTCATTCTCGGACCGAGAACAATCCAGCATACAGTCGTTCCCAGTAGAACATTTATTGCACCAATCCAAAGTGTTGACATCCCGTAAAGCCAGCCAAATGCACCACCTCCAATTATCACAACTGAACTGAAATATGCAGCTACATAAGACAGAGAAGTCACCCAGGGACCGATATTTCGTCCGCCCAGATAAAAGTCCGAAGTATCTTTTGTTTTTCTACCAGAAATGATACCAATAACGAGCAATAATAGAAGATAAAGCACTATAACCATGGCATATATAAGCATATTATTCATCTTTATCTCCAGGTCTATAAAGCAAACCCCATACAAATGCAAATATTACACAAATAACGGACAAAATGATTGCAAAAAAGGTAATAATGGGAATATTTAAAATACTCATAACCCTGCCCTTTTAGAGTTTACCAAAAAATGAAGTAATATCAAAGAATATCGCCTTTTTGGTTTGGTCAGCGAACTCTATTTCAATTTTGTCGTATTGCCTTCTGCCGTGAGGCATCAAACTCTGACGGAGTAACTTCCAGTCTCTCCCCTGGACACCGAATTTTTTAGCAAGATATTGATATTCAGCATTAACACCTTCCATATGGTTGCTGGCATCAAGTATTACAATCGCCTCTTCAAATGATTCACCACTTTTTTCTATAAATTTTACCATTTAGACGTCCATGTTAGATAATTATGAACCGTTTTGGTTTTTTCGGATCAACAAGCACTTGAAATTTTGCACCAGGAATTAATTTACCCATATCTGTGAAACTAAACACTTTATTAGTAGTCACAGTGTATGGTGCAAACATTCCGGTACTTATGCTCAATTTCAAACAGACTTGTGGAAGTTTATTTATGTAAACACCGGTTTGCTCTGCTGAGAGGATTTCTGCAGTTCCAGGGATACCAAATTTTTTAAACCATTCCAACTCTTTTTGCTGCTTTTTTGTCCACAATATTCCGCCACCAATGATTGCCAAGATAATAAAAATATAAAATCCTCCCATTAAGAAGAAAAAAGTTCTTAGCGGATAGCCATCGCCGGTTTTCCTTTCAGGGCCTGTATTAAAACCCAATACAATAAAGATAAGGCCAATAATTATAAACGGTATTGCAACAATGAATACCGTTGGTTTATTTATTTGCCACATAATTCCTCCTTAGATTTGTTAATTTCTTGGGCATCTCACACAATTGCAAAAAGCATGATAGATTGCACAGATGCCACCAAGTAAACAAATCAAGCCCCAGAAAAGGGGCATACCAAAGATATGGGCAAGCGTTGGTTTAACATAAGGCAATAAATACAGACCATAGGTAATAAGAAAACAACCACAGACAACCGTGATATGACCGAATACAGCAGTTGCGGTACGTGTTCCTTTCCAACCAAGATAGATTAGCGAAAGGCCGATAAAGAATGGTATGATCTTGACTGGAATGTCAGTAACAAAAATGCCTACGCCACCAAAGACCACAAGAAAAATACCCAGACCGAATGTAACTTGTGATTTTATCTTCATTGTTATACTCCTGTTGCAAGGCTAAAGCCTTGCCCTACATTGTTATACTCCTGACGCAAGGCTAACCTCTGGTTCCGAAAGAACAATTGGTTTCCATGGAAAACCCTGCCCTGCTTCATTTTCTTTAGATTAAACAAACAATAATCATTATGAAGATGCTCTTTTTATAAAATAACCAACCCTGCAAGAGAGCCTTTTAACTATACTTAGCCGTCCGATAGAAACTGAATGCTACATTTCAGATCTTAGATAATGCCTGTTCTATATCGTCAATTAGATCTTCAACATTTTCTATGCCCACGGACATTCTGACAAATCCTGGATTTATCCCTGCTTTTATTAATTCTTCTTCAGTATAAGTTGAATGGGTCATTGATGCAGGATGCTCTATTAAAGTATCAGTATCACCAAGGCTCACTGCAAGGGTACATACTTTAACCGAATTCATAACTACCTTCCCGGCTTCTTTGCCGCCTTTTAAATCAAAACCCAGCATTCCACCAAAATATCGCATCTGTTTTCTGGCAATTCCATATCCGGGGTGGTCTTCAAGACCAGGATAATAAACCTTTTCAACCTTAGGATGCTTTTTCAAAAATCTCGCCAGTGCCATCGCATTTGCACTATGCCTTTCCATTCTTACCGCAAGTGTCTTCAAACCACGGAGTATCAGGTAGGCATTGATTGGTGAAATACAACCTCCGACATCCTTTGCAATTTCATCCGCCATTGTTTTAATGAATTCTTTTTTACCCACAACTATCCCACCGATCAGGTCTCCATGACCACCAAGATATTTAGTTGCAGAGTGTAAAACAATATCAGCACCAAGCTCAATGGGTCTTTGTAGATAAGGGGTGGCAAAAGTATTATCTACACAGAGGAGAATATTGTTATCGTGAGCAATTTCAGCAATGGCACTGATATCATTTATTTTTAATGTAGGATTCGCAGGCGACTCAACAAGAATTAATTTTGTGGCTGGTCTTATGGCTGCTCTTATCTGATTTAAATCATTTGCATCAACAAAAGTAGTTGTTATACCAAGGCGCGGAAGAACACTTTGACAGAGACCATATGTACCACCATATATTACTTTGTCCACAATCATATGTTCACCAGTTTTGCAACAGGTCAATACCGTTGCAAAAACAGCCGCCATTCCTGAGGCAAAGGCGAGCCCGGCTTCAGCGGATTCTAAAAGTGCCATCTTTTTGGCGAGTAAATCAATTGTCGGATTGCCAAGACGGGTGTAAATATATCCCTCTTCTTCCCCTTTAAATAATCGTGCACCTTGGTCTGCATCTTTAAAGACGAAGGTTGAAGTCATATAAATCGGTGGTACATGGGCACCAGTCTTTTCATCGTGATGAACGCCACCATGAACAATATTGGTTTCTATGTGCATAAAAACCTCCCCGATAAGTTTAAATGCCTAAATTCCTAAACACCTAAATGCCCAAATAGTAAAACACAACCCGGCTTTCAGATTGTATAAAATTTATCCTATTTCCGCCTTTAACCATTCTATTCTTACGTTGTATTTTTTAGCAACACGATTTATAACTTTTTCTGGTACCTTTTCACCTATTCTTTCAAATCTTTCATACTTTTCTGCACAAAATCCTATAGATTTCGCAAAATCAGAAATACTCAATTTTAAACTTTCGCGTAACCGCCAGAGTCTTTGGGGTGTTCCATCCCGATGGCATTGAATATCCCGCCAATATCTTATCTTCTCCGATGGATAAATTTTTTGCAAAAAGAGTAAAACGCGATAAGAATCGCAAAGTCTTTTTTTATAAATATTCATAGTGTCTCCAAATTTTTTATGTCTCTGATATCAACATCCCGATTCGCTTCTCTCTTCATTTTTACGAGTGTGTTTTTGTCAACCACATAAAACTTTATTTCTTCAATCTCAATTTCGATTTTTCTAATTCGGGAATAATTATAGATTAGTAATACATCAAGTGCATAATTTCCCTTCGGGTCCTTAAAGTTGATAACCTTTGCATTTTTTTTCTTTATCCATTCTGTTCTTTTTCGTGGATTTGCTAATTCAAGCGGATTGATAGGCACAGTTGGTCTAAGATTAAATTCATCAAGAATTTTATTGAATCTCTTAACATTTATCTTTGAAAATTCTATTACCACATCTAAATCAAATGTTGCTCTTGGGACACCATGAATAATTGCGGCAACACCTCCTACTACTACAAATTTAACATTTTCTTCAGTCAGTCTTCTGATTATGGTAAAAAATGGCGGGAGATAGCTCAATACTACTCCTCGCACAATTCTATCAACACACCGCCCGTGCTTTGAGGGTGGATAAAAGCAATCTTTGAATCCATTGCACCCTTGCGTGGTTTTTCATCAATCAGCTTGATCCCTGATTTTTTAACTTGTTCCATTGTTGCCTCAATATTATCAACTGCAAAGGCAATATGATGTAACCCCTCGCCTTTTTTCTCAATGAATTTTGCAACAGTGCTATCAGGATTAAGTGGTTCAAGTAATTCAATATGCATATCATCAACTTCCAACATCGCAACCTTCACCTTCTGGTCGGGAACATCGATTACCTTAATCAGTTTCAAACCAAAAATATCCTGCCAAATCTTCAGGCTTTCAGTGATATTTTTGACAGCGATGGCAATATGGGAAATCTTCATAACAAAAGTAGCCAGTAGTCAGTAGCCAGTAATTATACAATTAGAGATAGAACTTAGAACCATAATAACTTTTAACCTCTCAATTTACTTATTAAGGAATTTAGCATAGCCAATATTTCGTTCAGTAGTTTAACTCTTTTTTCAATGGTACTCAAAGGAAGAAATTTTTTACAACGTAAATATCCACCTCTACTTTCACCCGCTGAGCCACGTGAAATTATAAAAAAATATCTTAATTCCTTTCCTGTTTTTCTTTCAAAACCCTCTTCTATATTAGCACACATTGAATCTAAACTGCGCACTTGATTTTTAGCTAATTCTCTACCTACCACTGTTCTAAGCAAAATCAGCAAATCTTCATTTACGAAATCATTAAACAATTGAACCGTCTTCTGATAAACCACAAAATCGTCTATAGATTTAATTTTTTCTTTCATTATACTGACTACTGGCTACTGATTATTTTAAAGTAACTTTCTTTTCTTCGCTTCTTCTTCAAGCCAGGGACGGAATTTGGGATGGGCGATATTTATTAATGCCTCGGCACGCTGACGCAAATTCTTACCGTGTAGGTATGCTACCCCATACTCAGTTACTACATAATGAACATCAGCGCGAGTAGTGACAACACCTGCTCCGACTTGAAGGGTTGGAACAATTTTGGAAACAGTGTCATTTTTGGCAGTGGACGGCAGTGCAATAATCGGCTTTCCGCCCTTTGATTGTGCGGCACCACGAATGAAATCTACCTGTCCACCGAATCCAGAATATATTTTCGTTCCAATGGAATCTGAACATACCTGGCCAGTAATATCAACTTCTATCGCTGAGTTTATTGCAACCATTTTATCATTCCGTGCTACAACCACTGGATGATTTGTATAATTCGTTGGGTGTGTTTCAAAAATCGGATTATTATCGATAAATTCGTATAATCGGCGTGAACCAAGATAGAATGTAGCAACCACCTTGTAGGGATGGAGTGTCTTTTTAGAACCAGTTATCACTCCAGCTTCAATCGCCTCCATAATGCTATCCGATACCATTTCTGTATGAACTCCCAGATCCCGCTTGTTAAACATTGCCTTTAATGCTGCATTGGGGATACCACCGATACCTAATTGCAATGTTGAACCATCTTCTACTAAATCTGCAATATTCTGTCCGATTTTCTTTTCAACCTCAGTAAATGGGGCAGGTTCAAGTTCTGGCAAATCCATATTGACCTCAACGATTTTATGGACACGAGATATGTGAATAAATGAATCTCCTAAAGTCCGGGGCATTTTCTCATTGACCTGTGCGACTACTATCTTTGCGGTTTCAGCCGCCGCTTTTGACGATAGACATTCAACACCGAAACTCATAAATCCATGTTCGTCAGGTGGTGACAAATGTAGAAATGCAACATCAAGGGGTAGAAGACCGGAATAAAATAAATCCGGGATTTCATATAAAAATACGGGAATATAATCTGCCCTACCTTCGTTTACTGCCGCACGATCACCAGGTCCAACAAATAGTGAATTGTGTCTAAAATGTCCTTCCATCCCGGGCTTTGAAAGCGGATCGTCGCCGAATAAAAGAACATGGGTAACTTCCACATTTTTCAATTCGTCTTTACGCATTGCCAATGCTTGAGTTAAAGTCATAGGTGTTGCGGCATTTCCACTAATATAAATTCGGTCATTACTTTTTACTACAGAAACTGCTTCTTCAAGCGAACACTTTTTCTTTTTATATTCATCAAACCAATTCATGACAGATACTCCTTTCTAATTTCGCCTTTTTCGGCATAGATACCTCTGGAAAGTTCAGGGATCTCTCTTAATGCCCTATCAAAACCCAATTCAGCAATAACGCGAATGTAAGGAAAAATAGCAGAGGAAATTGCATGGGTCGCGGTTCGTGGGACCACCGTCGTAGCATTAGGCATACAGAAATGAACAACACCATCGACCGAATAAACAAATCTGCCGGTGGGAGTTATCTTTGCTGTTTCAATTGACCCGCCCTGATCAATATCAAAATCAACAATCACTGAACCCTTTTTCATAGTTTTTACCATATCGGCAGTGACTAATACCGGTGTCCTCTTTCCAGGAACCAGCACTGCACCAATAACCACATCAGCAAATCTAACAAGCTTTTCAATGTTGTATTTTGTGGAAAACATAGTGGTAATCCTGCTTCCTTCAGTATGGCAGGCAAGATTATCAAGTTTATCACGCAGGATATCAACAATATAAACATTAGCACCTAAAGAAGCAAAACTCCTTGCAGCATTTGAACCCAATGTTCCACAACCGAGTATTACAACTTCGGCAGGGGGGATTCCTGGCAATCCGCCAAGAAGCACACCTCTGCCACCACTCGGTGCCTCAAGCAATCTCCCTGCAATCTGAACTGAGAGTTTTCCTGCCATTTCGCTCATCGGTATTACTATCGGTAGTCGGCCATCTTCTCTCTGTATTATTTCATAGCCTACGAGTGTTATCTTTTTTTCCTGTATCACCTGTATGAATTCCTTTGTTGCTGTAACGAGATGAATAAATCCCATAATGATTTGTCCATCTTTGATGAGCGAGTACTCTTCCTGTTGTGGACGACGGACTTTCAATACAATATCAGCCCTGCGGTATGCTTCTTCCTTAGAAAAAACTATTTCTGCACCGGCATTCACATATTCTTCATCAGTAAAACCAGCTCCTTCACCCGCGCCTGATTCAACATAAACCTTTGCTCCATACAGGAGCAATTCTTTCACCGCCCTTGGTGAAAATCCTACACGATATTCAGGGATTTCCTTAAATGGCGGTAATTCCTTTGGAATGCCAAAGTTCATTTAACCCCCTTTTTAACAAAATTTCAAATACAAAATTGCAAACAATATTAAAAATCCAAACACAAATCATGATCTTTTTAATTTAATTGTGCTCCTCAAAGTCTCCTCAATCATAAAACCGGCAAGCACAAGTAAGATAATTGAGATTATCCCAAGCATAATTTTCTGAGTGAAAAAAAATTTCACTGCCTGAAGGATTAGCGCAGTAATAGTAACAAGAAGCATAAATATTGCCGGAATAAGCGTGTATAGACTATTTTTTTTCTTGGACAAAAGCCAGGTAGTCACAACAAGCAACGCTAATGCAGCAACAAGTTGATTGGATGCACCGAAGACAGGCCAAATATTCTGCCAGGGTCCAATTGCAAGATAGGTCGCAAGTCCAATCACAATTGCACTATTTATATACATATTCTTCATAAAACCGATACCTAATCTTTCTCCAAACAATTCGGTTCCAATATAACGGGTTATCCTCGTCGCAGTATCAAGAGTTGTTACAATAAAAGTTTTAAGCATTGTAATACCAATGAACATTCCAAGGGCACCAAGTATGGGTTTTGTTATTTGACCGTAGCCTTTACCAAATGCACCTATCCAATTACCGCCTTTTATCAGCTCGGGATAAACAAAACCTTCCTTACCACCATACCAGTACAATCCAGCACAAACCGCAATTATTGCGAGCGTGCTCAAAATACCTTCAGTTAACATTGCACCATAACCAATTCTTTTCGCATCCCTTTCATTATTTAATTGCTTAGATGTAGTTCCACTTGCAACAAGGGAATGAAATCCAGAAATTGCACCACACGCAATAGTAACAAACATCATTGGAAATAAATAGCCCTCTTTTCCAGAAAAACTCACGAAAGAAGGTGTATTTACATTAGGGTGGGTGATTATAACACCAAGATATCCCACAATTAAACCGAAAAATAAAACGAAGAAAGAAAGATAATCCCTGGGCTGCAGAATAATATTTACTGGCAATATTGAGGCGGTATATGCATAGACAAGCAAAAGAGTAAAAAGCCACCCATAATATGTCCATTTTATTGGTACATACCAACCGAGTAAAATTAAACCAAATAGCATTCCTACACCAATTATTGTTGATAATATTGTATTAACACGCCAATGATAAAGCATTAGACCGACGAGAATTGCAGTCGGGATAATACCAAAAGTTGGAATGACAATTTCAGGTGTTGTTTCAAGAGTCTTCGCCGCAGAGGCAGCAAATACTGCAATAACAAGAATCAGAGAAAGCCAGACAAACAAAGAAAATATTATCTTTGCCCTGACACCGAGGGTGGTTTCTGTAGTATCGCCAATCGACCGTCCATCATTGCGCAAGGAGAGCATCAAACTTGAAAAATCATGGACACCGCCAACAAATATTGACCCTATAACAATCCATAGAATTGCAGGTCCCCAACCCCAGACCGCGCAGGCAATAACAGGTCCTAAAATCGGACCTGCACCAGCAATGGATGAAAAATGATGTCCGAATAAGACAAGCCAGTTTTTTGCTGGCACATAATCCACACCGTCATACTTATAATGGGCAGGTGTTTTATTCTCAGGACTAACATTGAATAATCGCTCAAGTATCCTACCATATAAATTATAGGCAATCAGAAAAAGTATAATTGCGCCGAAACCAAGGAATAGGGAATTCATTTAACCTCCTTGCTGATAAATTTCAAATCAACCAATTCGTTGCTCTCCCCAAATTTAAAGAACCTAATTTCACAATCTATTCCTTTTTGCCTCTATTCTATTTCGTGGATAGTCAGTTTTTATTAAATCGGTTATCTCTTCAAGCAGTTCCAAACTAAAGCCTTTATTTTTTAATCTTGCCAACCTCTCAAAATCCCGCCTTCTTGATTTTAAACGTGCATCAGTCAATAAATCTCTTTTCTCACCAATTGTTAATCTACCCATATCTCTTTCTCAATTCATTGAAATCTTTGTCAAAACCAAACAGATGAAAATATTCATTTAGAAGTTCCCAATCAATATCCTTAGAAAACTTTTCAAGTATACTCTCAATATCTGCAAGTTCCCTGTTTTTGCGCTCGGGTTTATTGGCAATTGCCTGCACTTTCAATCCTATTATATCTTCAGGTTGTAGAACCTCAATTTCTATATCTTTTATTTTCCATTTTCTTGCCCTTGACAGCATTTCCAATGCGTACTTCCTGAATCCATGTATAAAATCAATTCCACCCAGTTCTTTAGTTTTACCTGCATATTGAGATACATTCTCGGTTCTAAAAATCAGTTTATATCCAAGTTTATCCATTATTTTATCAAGTTTTTCTAAATCTTCTTTATTAATAAGAAAATCAAGGTCAACTGTTGTTCTGGGAATTCCAAATATAAAGAGCGAAAACCCACCAATAAGCGCATAACGCACCTTATATTTCTTAAAATTTTTTGTGAGCGATGATAAAACTTTTCTAAATTTCATATAATCTTATGCTCTTTATACTCACCGTAGACTTTTTTCAACTCAGTAGTAATTTCGCCAACTGTGGCATAAACCTTTACACAATCCAGAATATAAGGCATTAAATTTTCATTTTTTTCTGCCGCGATTTTTAGTTTGTTTAGTTTCTCTCTCACAATTGTATTATCACGCTCAGACAAGATTTTTTTCAGTCTTTTAATCTGCTTTTGCATAACCGCAGGTTTAACTTTCAAAATCTTTGTTTTTGGCTTTTCCTCGCTTTTAAATTTATTAACACCAAGAATATTTATTTCACCTTTTTCAATTTTTTTCTGATACTCGTAGGCACTTTTATGAATCTCTCGTTGAAAATACCCTTGTTCAATTGCCTTTATTGCACTGCCCATTTTTTCTATATTTTCGATATACTCCATCGCCTCTTTCTCAATCTTATTAGTCATTGCCTCAATTGCATATGAGCCACCCCAAGGATCAATTATTTCTGGAATTGCTGTTTCATAGCCAATCACCTGCTGTGTTCTCAATGCTAATTTTACCGATTCTTCAGTCGGCAGTCCCAATGCTTCATCATAAGAATTGGTATGTAATGATTGAGTGCCACCAAATACTGCCGCCAACGCCTGATAGGCCACCCTTATCGCATTGTTTAAAGGTTCTTGGGCAGTCAGGGTTGAACCACCGGTCTGGGTATGAAAACGCAACATCCAGGATTTCGGATTTTTAGCTCCAAACCTTTCTTTCATTATTCTTGCCCAAAGCCTGCGTGCCGCACGAAACTTTGCAACTTCTTCAAGAAAATTATTGTGGCAATTAAAGAAAAACGAAAGCCGTGGGGCAAATGAATCTATTTCCAATCCCCTTTTAATAGCAGCATTGACATAGGCAATGCCGTTAGAAAATGTAAAGGCGATCTCCTGCACCGCAGTAGAGCCCGCTTCGCGAATATGATAACCAGAGATTGAAATTGTATTCCATTTGGGCAAATTTTTACTGCAATATTCAATTAAATCTATCGTCAATTTCATTGATGGTTCGGGTGGAAAGATATAAGTCCCCCGTGCAATATATTCCTTTAGAATATCATTTTGAACTGTACCTTCAAGGACTGCGGGTGATACATTCTGTTTTTCTGCTACTGCGATGTACATACAAAGAATAATTGGAGCCGTTGCATTTATCGTCATTGAGGTACTCACCTTACCAAGGGGAATACCTTTAAATAAAATCTCCATATCCGCAAGGGTATCAATCGCAACACCGGTCTTACCAACTTCACCTTCGGCCATTGGGTCGGTAGAATCATACCCCATCTGAGTAGGCAAATCAAATGCTACCGAAAGCCCAGTCTGCCCTTGTTTTAATAAAAAATGATAGCGCTTATTTGATTCTTCAGCTGTTCCGAAACCTGCATACTGGCGCATAGTCCAGAGTCTACCCGCATACATTGTGGGATAAATGCCGCGGGTAAATGGATATTCACCGGGATTACCAAGGTCCTGTTCATAATCAAAATCTTTTATATCATTGGTCTTGTACAACATAAACTTTAAATCCTAAATTCTAATTTCTAAATCCTAAACAATTCCCAAATCTCAATTTTAAAAATCTCATACAAACCTTGATAAATTGAAATTTGGAATTTAGAATTTGTTTAGTATTTCGTGCTTCGGATTTAGAATTTATCATTCTATCACTATCAGGCCATCTTTGCTATTCACCGTCTGACCTTTCTGAACCAATATTTTCTTCACTACCCCGTCCCTTGGTGCCCTGAACTCATTTTGCATCTTCATGGCCTCAATAATAAGCAAACCCTGACCTTTTTTCACAATATCACCTTCATTTACCTCAACATCAATAACCAATCCAGGCATTGGTGCAGTCACTGTTATCTCTTTCTTATGTCCAACATCTGGGGCAGATTTTAATATTTTAGCAACCTGCTCATCAATTACTTCAAACGAGTATGTTTCACCATTTATCGTCAACTGACTTTCCCCATCGAGAAATACCTGGTAAGGTTTGTTTTCAATTATTAATGTCAATTTATCCTTATCTATATCTGCAACTTCTGCAAATATATTTTTGCCATCAAGCAGGATATTAAATGAAGCACCAACCCTGCTTATGTTCCCAATATACTCTTTATCTTCTATTCTTATGAAATATGCCATTGGGATTTCACTTTGTTGCAAACAATTATATCTAAAAAAAGAAAAAAGTCAAGAAAAATCGTAAAAATTTTTAAAAAATCTTTTTCAAATAAAAATTTTGTAATTTCAGAGGTTATCAATATTTATTAAAGTAATACTTTACCGCTAAAATTATTGATGCACATTGATTGGTGGGCATACCCAATAAATATCCTTTAGACTTCCAGTAAGGCTGAACCATTATAATAAATTGATTGCTGATAAAGTATTTCAAACTGCTATTAAATGCGAAGCCATTACCATAATAATATTGATTCCATATATCCATGCCAAAATCCGCCTTAAAATTTCTAACATCAATTAAACTTTTAGTAAAAATACCTGCACCATTATTCACAAAAGGAAATCCATATTTAAGATACACCACGAAAAATTTTTTATTAAAACGAAGGTAGTTGTTTAAATATAGTTCAGCACCTAATACAGAGGTGTTAAAAAACGTTCCGTAAGCCCAACCCTTATCCTCATTGCCAATCAAATATTTAGCCTTTTTTCCGCCCAGTTCATCGCCAAAAAATGAACTCGCTTCGCGGTAAAAATTCATATCAAATAGATTCCAGAGCAATGACGAATAGATTGATTTTTTGTAAAAATCAACAAGTTCTCTGTTTATTGTGCTATCCTGTAGAAAAACACTTCTTCCACCAAACTCCCAAACTAATTTAGTAAAAGTTATAGGGTCTCCAATAACTTCTTTCCATGAACCGGGATCTTCAGGATTAACAGGAGTAAATAGAAACGCATATAGGTTATACATAATCCTGTGGGCAAAGGATATTGCGAGTTCTTCGTTATATAGACTGCCATATTGAAAAAAATCATTCTGCACATCACGGGCAGTGATGAAGTTCGCTTCAAAACCACCAATTAAGGCGAGTGTGTGGTCTTCGGGTGTGGCAGTATCAGGCAATTTTAGTCTGCCATATATCATTGGAAAGGTAATCTTCTCAATGCCGAAATCACCTCCAGCCTGTTTTGTGCGCAAATAATGACCAAATTCATGGGGCAATGACATTGTGATCCAGGTCGTTGTAAATCGCCAAACAAATCCAAGAGAATTCTTCAAGATACTATTCCTTATTTTAGGTTTTAGCGTTCGGAAGTAAATATCATTCAAAAACTTAACTGCAGTCCTTGAATTTTCAGTGGAATTTAAGAGATTATAGTTTGTAGCGAATAGAACTTGATAATCCCTGTGAAAACATATGTTTGTGCTATCCGTTATTTTTGCACTGTTTGCCTGTATTACATAAAAAATAGAAATACAAAATAAATAAATCATATTAGGCTTTATTTTTCTTTTTCAATACTTGATTGGCTGCCAATTTACCGGTAAGGATAGACATGGGGACACCTGCAGGACTATAGACCCATTGCCCCGCCTGAAAAACAGATGGTATCGGTGTTAAAACTGCACGGGCTGAAGACTGTATCTTATTTATAACCGGCATCTCTTCTTGAAAAGCCCAGCCTGTTATTGCCCCTTCAGAACTGCCTACTCTGTTTTGAATGCTCAATGGTGTAAAAGAAAAACGACTAATCACTTTTCCGTTCAGCATTGGATATACAGAATTTGATATGATATTCAAAGTGCGATTTTCTATCTCTATTTTAAACTCTTCGTACCAACCCGCTTCATGTACTTTTTTAAACAAATCATATTCCGCAAGGAAACTGATAATTAATCCAGTCTTTCCTTTGGGAACCAATTCAGGATCTTTAAGACCTGGAATAGATATTTCATAAGTATTAAACTTTATAAACCTATCCAGCCAGGACAGAATCTTCTCTTTCTCAATTTTTCCAGAATTTTTTAATAAATCATAAAGTTCTTTCCTATGGATATCACCCAAGCACTTTTTTGAAGGCGTATAAAAGAAATGTCCATGAGCAATCTTCTTAAAACTTTCAAGCGGCTCATCTATCTCTAAAAAAAGAGTAAAAACAGAATCTCCACCCCTGTTATTCAATAAGAGCCTTTTCCTATCTTCAATTCTCCTCTGAATCCTTAAAGGGAATTTCCCAATTTTAACATTCCGATATAATATCTTCAAATCAGCAGCCCAGATTAAATTTCTATATTTATATGTATTGCCATTATGATCTCTTAAGAGATGTTTATCAGCAATTACATCAACAATTTTTGTAGCGGTTTTTATTTCTCCACCATATTCTATTAATTTTTTCAGTATTCCTTCGGATAATTTACCCACCCCACCTTTTGGATATATATAATCAAGATATAAAGAAAAATAACTGAGTGCAAAAAAAGCAGGCGTATTTTTGAAAAAATGCTGAGCAATAATATCAATCAATGACTGATTTTTAGTGATATTTTTCAAATATATTTCTACTGGCATATTCATACGGTTAATCTTCTTAATTGTAAAAAGGAATTTCGGAAACCAGGGTATAATTTCTCTAAAGACAAATGATAGATCATGTTTTAAATCCTTAAATACGGGATTTTCTATACCGTACAAGACTTCCATATCTTTCATTATCTTTTTTATTTCAATTATTATACGATCAATATCTTCCCCACTTTCGGGATATAATTTTTTCAACATATTCCTGTAATCTTCAATACTACTTTCATTTTCAATGTGTAAAATAATATCCTCTACACCCACAGAAACCGGGCTTTTTACAAATTCAAGGTTGATACCCAATTCCTTCAACATCGGTCTGATAATACCTGCGTCTTCAAGGGCTCTTACCCCAGCATCAAAATAGAAACCATCCCTGTTAAAAGAACTGACAAGCCCTCCGCACTCATTATTTTTTTCAATAAGCAAAACTTTCTGTCCTGCACGGGCAAGATAAACCGCAGATGTCAAACCCGCAATGCCTCCACCTACAACTATTGTTTCGTAAACATTCATATTTATATCTTTATCTCAATTACCCAATCCACTCAATTTCAAACTTTTCTCCCAGAGTTCCCAGGCTACTTCTCGGTCACGTGCAGGGGGTGCTGGATTTTCTTCGGTAGTCAAATTAAAAAATTTTCCACTGATTCCATCCATATCTTTTGCTACCCCGAGATAGTATAATGCCTCGGCTGATATTTCAGGGGATTTCAAAATTTTATCATAAATATTTTTCTTGATCCAGTAATATAGCGGACCATTCTCTTCCCCGGCATCGGTCCTGACCGCCCCAGGATGCATAGCATTAATTCTTACATTGCTACCTTTGAAATATTCATTAAAAATAAGCATAGATAAAAGTTGAGCAGTTTTGGCATAACCATAACTTCTCAATCCTGAATAACGCCTTTTTTCCCAATTCAAATCATCCAGTCTTATTCCCCATATAACAAAGCGATGCCCTTCAGAGTTAACTAAAATAATCCTGGTTTTTCCCTGTTTTTTGAATTTATCCTTTAGAATAAAATTTAACATAAAGGACGAAAGATAATTGACTACGAAGACCTTCTCAATGCCGTCTTCAGTAATATGTCTATGAGTAAGATAGATACCGGCATTATGTATTAAAACATCAATAGGTGAACTAAAACTTAGAAGTATATCCCCCACTCTGCGGATTTCTGCCAATCTACTCAAATCGGCAATAATACAATCACATTTAACTTTATATTTATTTTCGATTTCGTCACGCAGGACTCGGGACTTTTCCTCATTGCGATTTACACAACAAAGATTTGCACCATGATAAGCATATTTCACTGCGGTAAAGTAACCAATACCTGATGTGGCACCAGTTATGACCACAAGTTTATTTTCAAAATTATCGGAACAGGTTTTAGGGTCTAAACGATTGTTTCTTATCATAGCGAAAATATCAGACCACTTATATTCTTTGAAATATTTCCAGAATCTTTTGCGGCTATTAATGGTTCTCCCCTATCCAAATTTTCTTTTCATAAATTTTCTATATAATTTGCTAAACTTTGGAATATTATCAAAAATGTCTCCCCACAGATCATAATAGTCTCTTTGTTCAACAATTTTATTATTTTCATTTAATGTCAACCGACTTACACCATATAATTTTGAACGTGGATTTTTCTTAAAACTTATTGTCATTTCCCATTCAATAAAAATAATATTTTCATGTTGAATAGCATTTAAAATTTGCATTTTTAAATCTTTCGACCTTTTTGTCAGGTTTTCAACCATAGCCTTAAATTCTTTTATACCATGTATCTCCTGTATTGAATCCCTAAAATATATATCATCATCATAATAAGGCAAAATATGCGACCAGTCCGGCTTACCTTGGGTATTATATGTTTTAGACCACAACTCTTTGATTTTTTCAAGATTCAAAAAACTTTGTATGCCGTTGACTTTTGAATTCATAACCACTTCCTTTTTTGTTGAATATTTCTAGTAATATATATTTTCTATTTTACATACTCAAACAATCAGTTCATTAACATCATTTATTATGTAGTCAGCATACTCCATTTGAACCTTAACTTTTTCCGGCCAGTTTTTCTCAACTACTCCTTTAACCATAATTGTCGTCATACCCAGATTCTTTGCGCCGTAAAATTCGTTTGAACCACCGTCGCCCACAAAAACACAATTAGAAGGAGATTCATTCAAATTTTTAATTGCAATTTCATAGATTTCTTTTTGGGGCTTTACATAGCCAACCTCACAGGAGAATATCACCGCATCAAAATATTGAGCAATGGGGCAAAAATCCCACGCCATTTTTTCCATAAAATCAGCATTGCTAATTAACGCTAACTTTTTGTTTCTATTTTTTAAATAAATTATCGTATCGATTGAACTCTGCGGCATTTCAATAATCGCTTTTTTAAAAAATTCAATCCTTTTATCTGTCGCTTTTTTAATTATCTCGTTAGGTATATTCGGGTCAATAGAATGTGCCATTTTTTCAATTATCTTATAAGGGTCTTTGAGCTTTCCAGTTAACCGCTCAATAGAGTTATTGAGTAATTGTTCGGTCCATCTTTTTCTATCAACACCAAGAATATCTGCGGTTTTAAACATACCTGGCGAAGTCTGTTCTATTGAAGTCAGGGTATGGAATAAATCAAATAAAAATGCTGATTTAATATCTATCAAATGCTTTATGTGGTTCATCAAGTAGAAATTATCTCCACTACCTTCTCTCTTCCAAATTCACCCTTGATAATTTTGATATTTGATTTTTGGGTATTAAAATATTCTGCCAGAACTTCAATCAATTCCTTATTCGCCCTGCCTTTTTCTGGCGGAGAGATCAACTTTACTTTGTACGAATCCTTACCCAGCATAATCACTTCTTTCTTCTTCGCATTGGGAATGGTATGAATATTGATGAGCATATACCCTAAAACATATTCATTCCAATAACTCATCCATACCGAGTAGGAATTTATAAGCAGGAATGATAACTATCTTCTTTCCATCTATTCTTTTTTCCTCTCCCATGTTATAAGTAATCACATAGCCCTTATTAACTCTGAATTTTTCCATAAATTTAAGTAATCCACTGATGTCAATCTTGCGATATTTGATTTCAATTGGAATCGGATTTTTATTGGACAAAATGACATCCACTTCATTTTTATAGGGGTCACGCCAGAAAAATTCGGCCTTCAATTTTTGAACCACAAGCCACTCAAATACCTTTGACCTTGATAATTCGTCATCTCTAAATACAAGGTCAATAGAAACTACCGCTGGATAATACTTCTTAAGTTTCCTTTCTACTTTTCGCCGGCTTCGGGAAAAATTATATAACTTCTGCAAAAGAAAAGACTCTTCTAAATAGGATAGATAATTAGACAGAGTCTGCCTTGAAATTTTCAATTCACCAGCCAATTTATCAATTTCAATAAGTTGTCCTGGTTCCTCAATAAATATATTTAAAAGAGATTCAATCAAGGAAACATTTTTTACCTTGAATAAATAAGAGAAATCTCTATAAATAATTTTTTCAACGATGCTTTCTTTAACATACTTTTTAATAACTTCCTTTTCGCTGATATCAACCAATTCGGGAAAGCCAAGACTCAGAACAAAATTATTGAATGACTTTCTTAATTTATCTTCATACAGGCCAATGGGTTTATATTCAATACCCTTAAATGACAAAAATTCTCTAAAAGAGAGGGGTTCCACCTTAAATTCAAACAACCGTCCGGCAAGACTCTCCTTTGATTTTTTTCTTAAAAATAAAGATTCCGAGCCGGAAATTACTATCTTGATATTGCCGAAATTATCATAAATCCTTTTTAATTGTTCTTCCCAATTGGTGAGTTTTTGTATCTCATCAAACAAAAATAAATAATACCCTTTTTTAATATCCTTTTCTATAATATCCTGGTATTCCTTTACAATTTCTCTGATATTTATCTCGCGAAAATCATCAAAAGAAAAATACAATATATTGTGTGGATTGAATCCCTTTTTGATTGAATCTTCAACTATTTTATAGAGTAGAAAAGTCTTACCTACCCGCCTCAAACCAGTCAGGGCAATTATCTGCCGCATCGGCATAAATTTTTGGACCTGCTGATAAACCTCACGGTCTTTGATTCTTAAATTAAACCCGGACTCCCACCAGGGGTTTGTCTCTCTCAAAGCATCTCTAATATTTGCCATCTCTATCTAACCTATAATAGAATTTGTGTTAATTATACTTAACATAAATTTAAAGTCAAGAATTAAAACCTTCTGTTTTCCTTTTCTCAAATTGAGAATGATCTGGATATTGATGAGCATAGGAAATGATGTTTTAGGATATTTTGTAAATTTCAGTTAAAGGTTAAGACCCGACCCCGTTCCTTTTCTACCCCTGTTCTTTATAAGGTTTGATTTATTCCATTCAACAATTTCATTAATGCTTCCATATACGATTTAATAGTTTTTTTCTTTATCAAGATACCTTTATCACTATGCATCCATACATAACTCACTTCACCTTCATTATCTGGATGGGGTCTGGTGGGAAAGCAAAATGAAAAAGAACACAAATTATAATCACTATATTCTGAGGCTTCATCAGGGTCAGCATCGCCAATAAATTTTACTCTTTTAAAATCTTTTAAAATTCTTCTAAGATAAATCTCCATTTTTTCTTCCGTATCAAACCCTAAATAATTTTTGAATCTACATTTTGGGGGAATTGAGTAGTTTTCTATTGTAAAAGAATGTCTATCATACCCTTCCCCTGTTATGTCAAGCACAATAGCCATCATT
>JBDRVV010000024.1 GCA_039802005.1 candidate division WOR-3 bacterium | reverse complement strand
TTATCATTAAAATTCTTAAAACGGTCAAGATCAATCATCGCCAGACTAACATAGCGTGCATACCCTCTGCCTCGCTTTAATTCATTTTCTAATATTAAATCAAAATGTCTGCGATTGGCGATTTTGGTTAGCGAATCAGTGAGAGACATTTCCTTTGTTTCATTGTAGAGACGGGCATTTTCAATTGCTATCGCAGCCTGAGATGCAAAAATACTAAACATTCTCATATCCTGCTCTGTAAATGCGTTCAATTTTTCACTTTCAATATCCAGAACTCCAATTACACTTTCCCGAACAATCAACGGCACCGCAGCCTCTGATTTAATTGTCTTTTTACCCATTACATAAAACGGGGTTTTACTCACATCCGGGGCATAGTATGGCTTACCGGTTGCAGCAACATAAGCAGTAATCCCTTCTCTTTTGTTGATATTCAAACGGACATTCTTTGATACATATTCCGGATAACCACTTGAAGCCCGAACATATAGTTCATTTGTCTTTTTGTCCACAAGTAAAATAGCACAATTTTCATATCCAAAATTACTGCGAATTACATCAAGAATACGATTGAGAACATCATCAAGTTCAAGGGTAGATATCAATGATTGGGCGATTGTGAATGATACTGATAACTCACGACTCCTTGCAACAGCCTCTTCATACAAACTCGCATTTTGAAAAGCAACACTCAAGCGGTCTGCAATCAGCTCCAAAACCCGCACTGTATCCATATCAAAGGCGTTTATTTCATTGCACTGAATATCAAGTATCCCGCAAAGTTTTTTTCCAATTTTTAATGGAATTGCAACCTCGGATTTTGTGGATGTCTGCCCAAAGGCAATATATCGCTTGTCTGTTGAAACATCATTTACGATCAGTGTTTCTTCAGACTGGACCGCAGAACCAACAATACCCTGACCAAATTGTATTCGTAAATTTCTTGGCACTTCATCTTTAAACCCACGCGAGAGTTTTTTCAAGACAAGTTCATTACCTTCTTTCCAGAATATTGCGACATTGAATTTTTCAAAATATTCAAGGATAGAATCAGTAACACTTTCACAAATTTCCTGTATATTCAAACTTTTGGTTAAACGGTGGACAATCTTGTTAAGCATTGCAAGTTCTCTTGCCCGTCTCATTTCTTCTTCAACCAGTCTGGTATTAGCGATTACGACCGCTGCCTTTGCGGCTATATTACTTAAAAATAACTCATCTTCCCAACTATATGCATTCTCTTTTTTATAATCCTGGATAGTCATCACTCCTTCAACATTTCCTTTATATATCATCGGAACACCAAGCCAACTGTAGGCATTTTTGCCAATGGGATTAATTCCCAGGCGTCTGCATTGTTTCTTCAAATCCCTGTTAATCAAAAGAGGTTTTTTAGTTTTAATCACATACTCCGTCAATCCTCCAGATAACGGTCTGGAGGATGGTTGAATTTCTTTACCTTCTATTGTATAAATTTCAAATTTTATTATATTAGTTTTGGGATTATAAATCGCAATATAAAAATTGCTCGTGTCCATTACCCTGCTTATTTCTTTATAAATCATTCTTATAACCTTGCTCAAATTAAACGACGAACCCAGTATTTGATCTATCCTTCCCAACAATTGAAGTCTTTGTTTCTCATCAACCATTTTCATATTATACTATCATTATATGAAAATTTATTTTAATGTCAATAATTTTTATCACCCCCACCTTAATCCTCCCCCATCAAAGGGGGAGGAAAAAGTAAGATGAACTCAGTGCTTATCACCACGACTGGAAATCGCTCATGCACTTAATCTTCCACAAAAAAATTTTAAATCTGGAATCTTATTATTCTTGCAAAGTCTTCGGGTTTTAGACTTGCGCCACCCACCAGGACACCGTCTATTTCTTTTTGTGCCATTAATGAATCAATATTGCCCGCATTCACACTACCGCCATAAAGAATTGTCACTTGTTTCTTGAATTGATTGCGGATGAGTCTATGGACCTCGCTCGCCTGCTGGGGGGTAGCGGTCTTTCCGGTCCCTATTGCCCAGACCGGCTCATAGGCAAAGATAATCTTGTGGACCTCGGACTCTATATCCTTTAATCCCTCTTTTAGTTGATGCAAAATAACTTCTTCAGTCCTGCCCTGTTCCCGTTCCTTCTCGGTCTCACCTATGCAAAAAATTGAAATCAATCCAATCTCTAATGCGGTCTTCAACTTTTTGTTTATCATTTCATCGGTTTCGCCCATAATATGACGCCTTTCTGAATGTCCGATTATAACATATTCGCACCCCAATGATTTCAAGAATAATCCAGAGATCTCACCGGTGAATGCACCACTCCTTTCCCAGTGCATATTCTGGGAACCGAGTTTGAATCGTGAGTTTCTCAAAATCTCCGCCACTGCTGGTAGTGATGTAAATGGCGGGCAGATTATCACATCCCGGTCTTTCACATCACCAGCAAGTTCTAAAAGTCTCTGGACAAGGACCCTTGACTCTCCGGGATCCTTATTCATCTTCCAGTTTCCAGCAATGATTGGATTCATATCCTGCATCCCATTCTCAAACCATTGACCATTATCATTTATCTTTCAACACCTTTACCCCGGGTAGTTCTTTTCCTTCAAGATATTCTAAGGATGCGCCACCGCCTGTAGAGACATGGCTGATTTTTGATTTCAGGTTGAATTTTTCTAATGCTGCAACTGAATCGCCACCACCAACTATTGAAATTGCACCCTTTTCTGTTGCCTGGGCGATTGCCTTTGCTATTTCTTCAGTCCCTTTTGCATAGTCATCAATCTCAAATACACCCATTGGACCATTCCAGACTATGGTCTTGGCGTTTTGTATCAATTTTTTAATTGCCTCAATTGATTTTTCACCAATGTCTACGCCTATTGCATCCTGCGGAATTTTTACAACATCAACCGTACCGATCTTCTCACCAGCCTTTATCTCTTTAGCAATGACAACATCTTCGGGCAGATAGACCTTGGGATTTTCCAGTAATGGCTTTGTTTCGTTAATAAAATCATCTTCGCAGAGTGATTTACCGATATTCAGTCCCTTTGCCTTATAAAAAGTAAAGCACATTCCACCGCCGATCGCAAGATTATCAACCTTATCAAGTAAGTTTTTCAAAACACCGATCTTCGTTGAAACCTTTGCACCGCCAATTATTGCCAATAATGGTCTTTGCGGATTTTTCAATGCTGATTCAAGGTATTTCAGTTCCTTTTCCATTAAAAATCCACAGGCAGGACTTTCAAAATAATGGGCAATCGCCTCAACCGAGGCATGGGCACGATGTGCTGTGCCGAAGGCATCATTTACATAAATTTCAGCAAGGGATGCAAGTTCTTTTGCAAAATTTGTATCATTCTTTTCTTCTTCAGGATGGAACCTCAAATTTTCAAGCAAGAGAATATCACCCGGTTTTAATCCATCCACAATCTTTCTTACTTCGGAACCAACACAGTCAGGTGCAAATTTTACTTCCCGATTTAATAGTTCACCCAGCCTTTTGGCTGCGGGTTTCAAACTCTGTTTCGGGTCAACCTTTCCCTTTGGTCTGCCAAGATGGCTCGCGATGATGGGGATGCCGCCATTATCAAGAATATATTTTATCGTGGGCAATGATTCTTTTATTCTTGTATCATCGGTGATATTCTGATTTTCATCAAGGGGCACATTGAAGTCCACACGTAGAAAAATCTTTTTACCCTTTATCGGCAGGTCTTTAACCGATAGTTTAGGCATTACTCCCTCCCGATGATATATTCAAGCAAATCTATAATTCTCAATGAATATGCCCATTCGTTATCATACCAGGCAAAAGTTTTAACAATATTGCCATTGACCATGGTTAGCTCAGGGTCAAAGACTGATGAATGGGGATTACCAACAAAATCAATAGAAACCAATGGCTCTTCACAATATTCAAGATATTTACCCAATGGTCCCTGAGCAGCCTTTTTGAATGCCTGGTTGACCTCTTCTTTTGTTGTTGACTTCTCAACTTCACATACAAAATCACAGATTGAAACATCAGCGGTAGGAACTCTAATCGCCACGCCATCAAGTTTACCTTTTAATTCCGGGAATATTTCACCGATCACCTTTGCCGCACCAGTAGAGGTAGGAATCATTGATAATCCGGCTGCCCTTGCCCGACGCAGGTCTTTATGGACCAGATCAAGTATCCTCTGGTCATTCGTATATGCGTGAATGGTTGTTAGATAACCTTTTTTTACAGTAAAATTTTCATGTAATACTTTAACCATAGGTGCAAAACAATTTGTAGTGCAAGAGGCATTGGAAACTATTGTGTCTTTCTTAGGGTCGTATTTGTTTTCATTTATACCCATTACAATCGTGGGAACCTTTGGTTCACCTTTTGCTGGTGCTGTTACTACCACCCTTTTTGCCCCATTTTGCAAGTGTATCTCACATTGAGATCTTTCAGTAAATTTACCAGTTGCTTCAATTACATAATCTATACCCAGTTGTTTCCAGGGCAATTTTGTCGGTTCTTTTTCAGAAAGAACCTTGTATTCCTTACCATCAACAATGATGGCGTCTGATTTTACCTCAACTTTTGCATTAAATTTTTTATGAACTGAATCATATTTTAATAAATGACCAAGTGTCTTTGCATCGCTTATATCGTTTATAGCAACAAATTCAAACTTATCGCTTTTATAACCGGCTCTAAAAACAAGCCTGCCAATTCTTCCAAAACCATTGATTGCGACCTTTGGTTTCATCAAAACCTCCTTATAATGTGATTATACCCAGGAAAAGTCCCAAGTCAAGAATGACTTCCTGAATAACTACAAATTAAAAACGACGCAATGGCAAGCTATTGCGCTCAAGAAGTTATTAAGTGCAGAGTAAACTTTATTGAAATAATTTCTTGTGTTTTTTAAAATATTAAGGCGATACGGTTGCTACATACTCCTGCCCGGTTTTTGTATATTTCAAAATCACCGCGCTCTTTATTGGATTACCATACTCATCAAGTGAAATATTGCCTGAAACTGATTTGAAATCCTTTATTCCTTGGAGTGCCTCTTTAACCTTTACTGGATTATCAGAATTAGCCTTTTTTATTGCCTCAAGTAATAGACAGGTTGCGTCATAACCCAGCGTTGCAAGAGCATCAGGACTGGAACCATATTTTGCCAGATATTTTTTTACCCATTCCTGAACTTCAGGTCTGGGGTCATCCGGTGAATAATGGTTTGTAAAATAGCCACCGACAATTGCATCACCTGCAATCTTAAGCATTTCCGGCGAATCCCAACCATCACCCCCCATAAGGATAGATTTTACTCCTATCTGCCTTGCCTGTTTGGCGATCAGACCAACTTTATTATAATAATCTGGAATATATAAAATATCTGGATTTGCCTGTTTGACCTTTGTCAGTAATGCTGAAAAATCCGTATCATCTTTTTGATATGATTCGTAAACCAATACCTGCCCACCACCTTGAATAAAGTTATCACGATAAAATTCAGCAAGCCCTTTTACATAGTCATTGCCCACATCATAAAGGATTGCGGTTGTCTTTGCCTTCAAATTTTCAAGGGCAAACTTTGCAGCGACCCTTCCCTGAAACGGGTCAATAAAACATGCCCTGAATATAAAATCCTTTCTTGACCCATCATCCCTGATCGTCACCTTGGGATTTGTTGATGTGGGTGTTATCATTACCGCACTCGCATCCTGACAAACCTGTGCTAATGGTATTGAACATTTTGAAGAAACCGAGCCGATTATCAACTTAACGCCATCCTGATTTATGAGCTTGCTTCCTGCGTTCTGTGCTTCAGTAGGGTCGTTTTTGTCATCCTGAATAAAAGTTTTTATCTGTTTTCCATTTATTCCACCCTGTGAATTTACCTCTTCTATCGCTAACAAAAATCCATTCTTTGTAGATTCACCAAAGGTCTTTACATCACCAGTCAATGGTGCGACAAGGCCAATCTTTATAACATTCTCCTGCGGTCCGCAGGAAAGAATCAATACACCAAACAAAATCAAGCATATTTTTTTCACATTATCTCCTTTTTTCAAATCTTTCTTGCAGAGCAAGCTCTGCCACTACAATGGATAAATGCATTGCGCCACACTCCGTCATGCCGTCCATCAAGTAGCGTGGCAGATGGGTGGCAGGCCGCCACTGGAACTTTGGGAAAAACCAGCTTCCCAACCCTAACCCAATAACTATTCCTTCCGGTATTTCTTCATCCCTTCTTCATACAAATCACCACCATAGGCATCATTGGCAACAATCACCGGAAAATCTTCAACCTCAAGTTCTCTTATAGCCTCAGCACCAAGGTCCTCATAAGCAACTATCTTAACAGCCTTAATATTTTTGGCAATAAGTGCTGCTGCACCACCTGTTGCGGCAAAATAGACTGCCTTGTATGCCTTCATTGCATCGCGCACTTCTTTTGAACGCACACCCTTACCAATCATTCCTTTCAAACCAATCTCAAGCAGTTTCGGGGTATAAGGATCACAACGGCCTGATGTTGTAGGACCAGCAGGACCGATCACATAACCAGGTTTTGCTGGTGCAGGTCCAGCATAATAAACAATTTGACCTTTTAAATCAAGCGGCAATGGCTCGCCTTTTTGTGCGAGTTCAAAAAGCCTTTTATGGGCTGCATCCCTTGCCGTGTAAATTTTTCCTGTAATTAAAACGCTGTCACCAATTTTTAATTTTAAAACATCCCCTTCGGAAAGTGGGGTTTTCAATCTAATTGGCTCTGACATAATACCTCCTTTTTCAGCCCGAAGGCTGAACAGATTCACACGGATAATGGCACGGATTTACACGGATATCCTTTTCTCCGTCTCTCCGTTTCACCGATGCTCCGTTTCACTATATTACCGCTGATTTATGTCGTGCGGCGTGGCAATTAATATTAATTGCCGCTGGGAAAGAAGCAATATGTCTTGGATAGACCTCAATAAAAACATCAAGACATGTAATTCTGCCACCTAATCCCATTGGACCAACCCCTGTTTTATTAATCTTCTCCAACAATTCCCTTTCCACATCGGCATAGAACGGATCTGGATGTCTTTCACCGATATTCCTCAAAAGTGCCTTTTTTGCCAGATATGCAACATATTCAAAATTACCACCAATGCCAACACCAACCACAATCGGTGGACAGGGATTTGAACTTGCCTGAACTACAGTATCAATCACAAATTTTTTCACTCCTTCAATACCCGCAGCAGGGGTCATCATTTTAACTGCACTCATATTTTCACTGCCTCCACCCTTTGGCGCAACCGTTATCTTTATTTTATCTCCCGGCACAATTGTAGTATGTATAATCGGTGGTGTATTGTCATTTGTATTTTTGCCTTTAATCGGGTCGGAGAGTATTGATTTTCGCAGATATCCCTCAGTATAACCTTTTGCAACCCCCTCACTGATTGCCTGATTAATATCGCCTTTTACCCGAACATCTGCACCATGTTCAAGAAATATTACGGCAAATCCGGTATCTTGGCATATTGGAATCTGTTCATTTTTTGCAATATCCGCGTTTTTGAGTAATTGATTCAAGATATCCTTGCCAACCGGCGATTCTTCTTTTTCCAGTCCATTTTTTAAGGCATTATATACATCCTCACCTAAAAAATAATTGGCTTCTTTACACAATCGGGCAACTGTATCCACAATTGTGTTATATTCTATTTCTCTCATACAACCTCCCAGAAATTATTTTGTTGGTGTTAATAAGTAAATCATAGTTTTCGCTGGTAGCGTATCTTTTCTAATTTCCAATTCGCCATCAACCTTTTCTATTTCTTTACTTTTAGTAAACTCCTCAACCGGTGCAATTGGAAAATCACATTTAGAAGTTTTGAAATGCATTGGTATCACTACCTTAGGGTTCAGCAAGCTTATAATTGCTTCGGCATCATTAGAATCAATCGTAAAATAACCACCAACAGGGACGAGTAGAATATCCACCTTTCCGATTTTTTCTGCATCAGATTTTGTAAGCGTATGTCCCAGATCTCCAAGATGAACAATATTAATCCCATCTACTTCAATATTGAAAATAACATCCCTTCCCCTTTCTTTTCCTGAACTTTTATCATGATAGACCTCGTATCCAGAGATATTTATGCCTTTTACTTCTTTCTTACCCGATTCACGGACAAAAACAGGATTGCCTTTTATCTTTGTTTCATTGTGGTCATCGTGTTCGTGGGAGATTGTAACGATATCTGCTTCTTCAGTAATCGGGCCATACTTTATACCCCCGCCGTAGCAACCTGGTTTATAAGGATCGGTAATAATTCTAATACCCTTTTCTGAGGTTATTAAAAATGCTGCATGCCCCAGGAATTTTATCTTCATAACCACTCCTTTCTTAAATACTATTAATTATATTCTGATAATTTAAAAAATCAAGCACAATTTGTCTGAATAATTTTTCATAAATGTTAAAAATATATTATTGACAAATTTTAATATATGATTATAATGGAGTTATGAAACTCTACCCCCATAAACCAGGGCTTAAGTTTATTGATGTTTTTGATGTTGCTGTTATAAATCCTTATTATAAATTACTCTTTAAAAATTTGAACGCAGTCATTTATATCATTGACCGTAAAGGCAGGATAATCTATTTAAATGATTTTGTTGAAAAAATCTCACATTATAAAGTCAAAGAACTCTTGGGTAAACATTTCAAGTACATTGTTGCACCTGAATCAATTTATACCGCACGCAAAACCTTTCTTCAGCAGTTAAAAGGAAAGGACATCAAACCTTACGAACTGGTTGTTCTTGATAAAAATAGAAAAAAAATCCATCTAAAAACAAGTGAACATATAATCTTTAAAGAAAACAAGGTTCAGGCAATAATGGGTATCGCAACGGATATTACAGAACATAAAGAATTAACTATGGAATTATCACAGATGGTAAAAGAACTTTATCTACTCCAGCAAATAAGTCAAGAAATTTCTTCAATCCTTGACCTTGAGCTTCTATTACAGCATATTGTGAGGCATCTTAAAGAAACTTTAAATTATGAAAGGGCTGCCGTTGCTTTAATTGATCAGCGAACAAAACAACTTGTGATTAGGGCTGCGGAAAAACCCTATTCAAAAAAGATACAGTCAAGATTGAGACTCAATTTAGGACAGGGCATAACCGGTTATGTTGCGCAAACTGGTAAGCCCTACATTGCGAATGATGTCTCAAAAAATCACTACTATTATATTTTTGACAAAAAAACACAATCTGAAATTGCTGTTCCATTAAAGATAGGTGAAAAAATAATCGGTGTTATTAATATTGAAAGTTATAAAAAAAATGCATTTAGCGAAAAAGATTTAGAACTTTTAATACTGGTTGCTAATCAGGCATCTATCGCCATACAGAACAGCGAGTTATACTCTTCTTTGAAACAGAGTTATCTTGATAGTATCAAAACCCTTGTTTCGGCGATTGAGGCAAAAGACCCATATACATCAGGACATTCAGAAAGGGTGAGAAAGTATGCATTGAAAATAGCGCGAAAGTTAAAACTTCCACCCGAAGAGATAGAAGAACTTGATTATGCTGGATATTTACATGACATTGGAAAAATCGGCATAAGCGATTCAGTATTGACTAAACCAAGCCCCCTAACTGAAGAAGAATATGAAATAGTCAAAGAGCACCCCAAGATCGGACATAATATATTAAAACACGCCCGTCATCTATCCGGTGCCTGCGAAATAATAAAATACGAACATGAAAGGTACGATGGTAATGGCTATCCTAATGGACTTAAAAGAAATGAAATACCTATCGGTGCAAGGATAATCGCAGTTGCTGATGCATATGATGCGATGACCACGGACAGACCTTATCGTAAGGCATTAAGCAAAAACGAAGCAATTAAAAGACTGAAAGAAGGCAGTGGCACACAATTTGACCCCAAGGTTGTAAGGGCATTTTTGAGTATATTAAAAAAATAAAGAACAGGTGTTATTTATCCCACTCTATATCCTCTAACTTAATCATATTTTTATTAACATTCCCTACAATGACGAGACAAACCTCATTTGTCTTGAGATATTTATTTGCTGCCTCTTTTATGTCGTTTATCGTAACATTTTTAACCATTTGTTCGTATCTATCAGGATAATTAAGCCCCAAATTTTCAATCTCAATTCTGGTAATGAAGTTTGTCATCTCCCGGTAGGTGTCAAAATTCAATGGGAAATTTCCGATATAGTACTTTTTTGCCCGTTCAAGTTCATCATTGCTAACACCTTCTTTTACCTTTTTTATTTCCTGTAAAATCAAATTAATCGCCTCGTTTGCAGACTCATTCTTGGTTTGAACCCCAGCAATAAAATAGCCACCAAAATTATAACGGGCAAAAAATGAATATACGCTATAAGCAAGCCCGCGCTTTTCGCGGATTTCGGTAGCAAGCCTTGAAGTCAATCCTGAACCACCCAAGATATAGTTCATCACCCTTGTCGGCATCCAATCTGGTATTTTATTATTTGGACCAAAAAATCCGAGGAAGATGTAAGATTGCGATATATCTTTGTTTATTATCATCCCTTTCTTTCCTTTAGAGTCAGGCAATTGAGCAGAAAAAACAGGAATTTCTTTTCTCCTCCAGTTAGAGAAATATTTTTTAATCTCACATTTTACTGAATCGGTGTTAAAATCTCCGACGAGTATGATTGCCGTATTATTCGGCGCATAATAAGTGTTATAAAAACTCTTTACATCCTCAATGTTAATCTTTTTAATTGTAGTATCAAAACCGAGTGGGTCATGATTAAGTGGGTGTGTCCCGAAAAGGAATCTTCTAAACGCAACCTGCCCAACATAAAATGGGTCATCCAACTGGCTTAAAATTTCTGAATATGTCTGTCTTTGCAATCTCTTAAATTCGGTAGTATCAAAAGAAGGTCTTTGCAAGCATTCTGAGACAATATCCAATAATATATATAAATCTTTGCTCAATACACGACCCGAGATTTCAATATAATCTTCTTGTGTATTTACATCAATATTTGCACCGAGATATTCAATTTTTTCAATCAATTCATCACCTTTATGAAGTTCTGTACCCCTTAATAACATCTTTGCCGTTAGGTTTGCGAGACCTTCTTTACCTAATGGATCATACACACTACCTGATTTGACAACAATTTTAAGTTCAACCATCGGGATTTTGTGGGCTTCACTTAAAAGTATCACAAAACCATTTTCAAGTGTATCCCTTTGAATATTGAATGCGAAAGCAAAATTCAAAAATACAACCAAACTTAACAAAAAATAAATGAATTTTTTTATCATCACTACCTCCGGGGCAGTAAATACCCAACTGTCCTGTTATCTTCGGTTAAATACCTGTCGGCAACACGAGCAACATCATTCTTTGTTACCTCAAGGATTTTCTGAGGATAGATATTAATATTCTGCCAGGAACCACTCATAATCTCCCAGTATCCAATTGTAAAACCCATACCGGTGGGTGAATCCTGGCGAAAGATAAATTGAGCAAGGGTTTGATTCTTTGCCTTCTCTATGTCAGCATCGCTTATATCGCCCTTTTTTAATCTATCAATTTCGGAATATATTTCCTTTTCAAGTTCTTCAATATTAAGGCTTGCCTGAGGTATAGCGAAGATAAACAATGTACCGTCGTATTTTGCAGGAGAATGATATAAATTTATATTTGTGGCAAGACCTTTTTCGCGAACAAGAATTCTTTCAAACCTTGATGATTTGCCATAAGAAAGTATCTTACTCATAACATCAAGGGCATAAACATCAGAATGAGTGATTGAGACTGTTCGGTAATTTATCGCCAGAACTGGAAAATTTACATCCCTGTACAATTTAAATCTTCTCTCACCATTTTGTGGAGATTCATGATATTCGATTTCTTTTACCGGTATACCCTTTATTCTACCATAATATTTTTTCACAAGTTTTACTACCTCTTCCCTATTTACATCCCCGCTAACAACAATTATTGCATTGGATGGATTGTAGTATTTTCTGTACCAATTATACACATCTTTATGCCCGATATTCTGCAAATCAACCATATAACCAATCGTCGGATTTCGATATGGAGCATAAAGATAAGTCATTTGGTCCATCATCTCAAAGAGATTTCCGTAGGGATCGTTCTCACCAAGTCTGCGTTCTTCCATCACCACGCCTTTTTCTGGTATAAATTCCTTCTCAGCAATAAGCAAATTCTGCATACGGTCTGCTTCTAACATCAATTCTAATTCATAACGGTCCTTATAAAGATTCGCCCAGTAGACGGTTTGATGGGTTGAGGTAAAGGCATTTTCTTCACCACCTGCCTCATCAATGATACGGTCATATTCTTTAGGACCATAATTTTTTGTACCCCTGAATGCCATATGTTCTAATAAATGGGAAATACCGGTGCATCCAAGAAATTCATTATATGAACCTACCTTATAATGAATTTGAGTTGCAACGACCGGTGCAAAATGGTCTTCATACACTAAGATTTTGAGTCCATTATCAAGTTGATGCTCATAAACTTGAATAGGACTGAAAGAAAGAATAAGCAATGTAAGATTAATTATCATTTCGCTCCTTTCAACGCTTAGATTATAACAAAAAAAGAGGTGATGTCAATAAATGTTTTATTAAAATGGCAGTATTTAATCCGTTTTCGTTTTATAGTTTCACAGCCTGTATTGTTAATCAAATCCAAAGCACCTGATCCCAAACAATAATTAATAAAAATAGAATGGCCTATAATTCTTTTTAGGTTCCAAACCAAATAACTATTAACTAAATCGCAACCTCTTCCCTATTACCACACATAATTTTTTGTCTATTATTTTCTTTGCCTTCAAATAAGACGATTGGTATACTTGCAGTTCTTGGTGCGAGTGTGATGTGGGCACTGGAGCCGATATTTGCAAAATTATCTTTCCAGGCAACCGATGTTCTGAATACCTTTGCCACGAGAGTTCTATTCTGTTTAATGATTATAACCGTCTATGCCTTCTTAAAAAATCCAAGAGATCTAAAGGTTAAGACAAGAGATTTAAAATGGCTCATTTATCTCTCAATAGTCGCAACTTTGTTTGCAGACTTTCTTTATACATATGCATTCACAAAGGTAATGGTCATAAACGCAGTTCTTATTGGACATACCCAGCCGATTTTTATTGTAATCTTAGGCTATTTCTTTTTGAAATCAGACCGTCTTACAAAATTTGATTATCTGGGAATCATATTTATGATATTTGCTGGTATTTTTGTATCAACGAAGACGATTGATAATCTAAGGATTTGAAACTCGGGACTTTCGGTGACCTCCTTGTGCTCTTTGCCACCTTTGCCTGGGCAACAACCGCAATAACCACCAGAAAATATTTAAGAGAACTCCCTGCACAAGTGATTGCATTCTACAGATTCTTATTTGCCGGGATAATATTTTTTGTATATCTTCTGCTGACCCATGGAATCAAAATAGCAAATATATATCAAGTTCTTTTAGGCTTTGTCATCGGCATTGGTACAATTTTATATTACAAAGGGCTAAAAAGAATCAAAGCCGCCCAGGTCTCTGCCTTAGAACTTGCTACTCCATTTTTTGCATCGTTGTTAGGATTTGTGATTTTAAAGGAATTTATTACCGCATTACAATTCTTTGGCTTATTATTCCTTGCATTGGGTATCTGTCTCTTATCAAAAAAAGAGGAGCCGTAAAAACTGTTCATTAAAAAATAGGCAATCTTTTTCTTCAGCGTCTAGAATCATCGCATAGCCGATTCGGTCTTTTACACTATGGAGTGGGTTGAACGACTCAAATTTGGTAACAATCTCAGCCTCGATTCCGCTGGTTATTCTATTTAATCTTACCAACGGCGTATTGCCAATCACTTCAGTGATATCATTAGCAATCTTCATCCCGAGTCTCCAATTATACTGATACCCCACTTATCCTTAACTCTACTGATATACCGATCCTTAGCTATCATTTTATCACTTCAACAATTGTAGAAATAATAAATTAATAATCACGAAACTTGATTCGTTTAACTAATTTTTCCAATTCATCCATAACGGTCAGAACCTTTTCATCCTTTATCCAGTATATCCTCTTTTTCCATTTTACGATATATCTCACCAGATCAATTTGTCTTAATGAGCGGAGAGTCATAGAAACTGTGGACATACTAACGCCCAGTGCTGACGCTATCTCCTCAGGTCTCATCATATTATTCCTTAACAAATGTATAATTTCATAAGCAGTAGGATTGCCTAAGATTCGGCATATCCGCGATGCCCGATAATGAACTTCTGGTATTTTCTTTCTTCTTTCCATAATCAATAATACATAAAATCATCATTTTGTCAATTGTAGAAATGATGAAATGATAATATTCTTTGGCATTGTGGTAAAATCAAGCGATAGTTTGAAACAGATATCCAAAAATCAAAGAAAGCAAGGAGATGGTTATTAGATATACAAAGAGAATTTTGAATCCGAATTTTTTACGCATCACCAGAATTGTGCCGTAACTGGTTACCGGACCAACCAGCAACATCGTCATCCCAGCACCTGATGACAAGCCGCGACTAATACATGCATCAACCATTGGTGGGCTTGAGGTCGCACAAATATACATCAAAATTCCAAAGATAAGGGCAAACAAAAATCCCCAGTAATTACCGAGATAGAGCTTTACAAATCTACCGACCGGTTCAAATGAGGCAACGATCGCCGCAATAACGAGCCCGACCAATGTCTCCAAGCCAATATCCTTTACCATGTCAACAAAGGCGAATTTTAAAACTGATACAATATGCTGTGATATTGTCTTCTCTGTTTCGGTTTCACAGCAATGACAGCGTGATTCGGCACTATTGTTCACATTAGAGACCGAAAATAGATTGCCAATCAACCCCATTACAATACCCATAATAATCACCGAAAAGAATATAAAAATTGCAAAATTTAATCCAAGCACAGACCAGGTTACTAAGACCGCAGAAATAGAAGTTCCGGGTGTTGCCACTAAAAATGCTAAGATTGGACCTAACCTTGCGCCCTTCTTTTGAAAACTCACTGCCAGAGGCAACGAACCCCAGCAGCAGATTGGCAAAACCGCACCAATAAAAGTGGCGAGAAGTATAGGCTTCAGTCCTTCACCGCCCAAGTGTTTTTCAACCCATTCTTCCGGCACAAATTCATTGATAATGCCACTCAAAAGAAAACCAATGATCAATGGAGGACCGACTTCAATGAGATAGTGCAGTAAAGCCTCAAAAAATCCCGGCGCCTCAGGACAGCACTGATTGAAGATTAAATTTATCATATTTTTCCTATACACAAATACTATACTAAAAAGGGAAAAAATGTCAATGGGTGTCTCAATAACTAATAGTAGAAAACAACTAAAATCAACCCTTGATTTTTTATGAAATGTTTGTATAATTAAATTAAAGATGGCAAAGATAATCATAGATAATCGTGAAGATAACACCTTGCTTGGCCATCTAAAATCTTTGCTTCCGCAAGTAGTATCCTTAGACATTGCCACCGGCTATTTTGAAATTGGCGCTCTACTATCCTTGGAAGATTCGTGGCAAAAATTAAAAAGATTGCGGATTATCCTTGGTGATGAGACTTCAAAAAGAACTCGGCGTGAGTTGATTGAGAGTGCACAAAGGCAACTAATACTCTTGAACCATAGATGGGAATTAATATAATTGCGCATTATGAGATTTATTGGCAGTAAGGAAAACCTTTTAGATTTTATCGGCAAAGTTATTGTAGATAAAGGGATAACCGAGGGGGTTTTTTGTGATTTGTTTACTGGTACTACGGCAGTTGCGAAATATTTTAAGCGCAAGGGATTCAGATTGATAACAAATGATAACCTTAAATTTTCTTATGTGTTTCAATACGCCTATATTAAAAATAACAATTACCCCAGTTTTGAAAATCTTATTCCTCACTTATTAGACAAAAATAACATTACCAAATACAAATATAAAACCGAAGCGATTTATTTAGTGCTTTATTATTTGAATAATTTAGAAGGGGAAAAAGGATTTATGTTCGAAAATTATTCTGATGAGGGTACAGCGCAAAAAGAATTTCAGAGAAAATATTTTACTGGCGCCAACGCTATGCGCATTGATGCAATAAGAAATACCATACAGAAATGGTGTAATATGGACTATATCAACGAAGACGAATACTACTGTCTGTTGGCATCCTTAATTGAAGCGGTTCCATCGGTCTCAAATATATCTGGAACTTATGGTGCTTTCCTTAAATTCTGGGACCCAAGGGCATATAAAAAATTGACTTTAGAAGTCCCAGAAGTAATCCCAAGTATTCACACTCATTATATCAATATGTCAGATGCTAATAAACTAATAAAAGAGATTGAATGCGATGTTCTTTATCTTGACCCACCCTATAATGAACGACAATATATCACAAATTATCATATCCTCGAAACTATCGCTGAATGGGATAACCCTCTGATATATGGTAAAACTGGACTCAGACCATATAAGCACCAAAGGTCAAGATACTGCCAGAAAGGAATTGTCTTGGAAGCATTGGATGATATCATTGCCAATGCAAAAGCGACTCATGTATTATTTAGCTATAATAATGAGGGGCTAATGAAAGACAATGAAATCAAAAAGATATTGAGTCAACTTGGCAAAGTTGAAGTTTTTCAAAAACCCTATCGTCGATTCAAGAGTAATCAAAATGGTGCACAATCAACTGGAGTTGTTGAATTATTATATTATGTTCGCAATACAAAATATTGGAAGAAAGTGTTCTTCATTTCTCCCGCGGTTAGTAAAAAAGCGCGCAGAGACACAATATTAGTAAAAGAACAATTTCCAACATATTCACTCTTCCCTTCTTTAGATAAAGAAATACCAAGTAGCACAATTTTTAAGACAGAGGCAACTGATAAATCCTTAGATAAGAAAAATCAATTAAATGACCTTTCAGGAAGAGAATGGGTTTACTTTTTGAATTCTGTTGAGGTAACAGCATATTCAACGAAAGGTAAAGAAGGATTCTGTCATGAATTACGAAAAAAACACCCGTCACCGAAGCCCCCTCAGTTAATGAAAAAAATAATTGAATTTTTTACCAAACACGATCAATGGGTTTTAGATCCATTTATGGGGGTCGGAGGGACACTTTTAGGATGTTCACTATCCAATCGGAATGGTGTGGGGATTGATATATCAGCAAAATATATTGATATTTACAAAGAAGTTTGTAAAAGAGAAAATCTGAAAGAACAAATAGCCTTGGTTGGTAATTCAAAGCATTTGGAAAATTTTGATGAAGTAATATGCAGACGGTTTGACCTAATTTTAACTGACCCCCCTTATGGCGATATGCAGGCACGAAAAAAGACGGGTGAAAGTGCTAAACGAAAAAAGAACAATGCACCTACTCCATTTACAAATTCAGCAGAGGATATCGGCAATTTACCGCTCCCCCTTTTTCTTGAAGAATTACGAAAAATCATTGAAAAAGCAATTAAATATTTAAATAATAAAAAATATGTAGTATTATTTACCAAGGATTTTCAACCCACTAAAGAGTATAATGGTTTGCTACATAATGATATTATTCAGGAATTATCAAAAATTGATACACTTTATTTTAAAGGCTACAAAATTTGGTATGACAAGACGATTACGCTTTATCCCTATGGCTACCCATATGCCTTTGTTCCAAATCAACTTCATCAATTTATTTTGGTGTTTAGAAAAGAGGCATAATGCGCTCTCGGACATTGGGTTGGATTCAGGATGCAGGTGAATTGAACAAATTAAGGAAGGTCGTCGAAGTTTTTAAACTTTCTGACAGACCTTTAGACATTGTTGAGAGCCAAAAACTTGTGGGCATATCTTTAGACATAGGCCGCTGGGCAGATAATACATATGTAAGGCTTGCCGAGGCACTTGGGTTTATTGAATACAATCGTGAAACTGATGATTTTTCACTAACAGAATTGGGCATTGATTTGCTCAATTCCGAGCCAAATTCAATGGCGGAAAGAACAATATTTGAAAAAGGATTACTCTCGTATCCGCCGGCTTGCAGGATTCTTGAGCTACTTGTTAATTATGGGCATCTGACGAAATTTGATATCGCTAAAAACCTAGGTTTTTCAGGTGAACGCGGATTTACTTTATATGGTAAGGAAAATTTTATAAAAGAATATCATCTTGCTCCTAATAAAAGTGCAAAAAATAAAATAATTTCATACAAAGAAGGAACTGCCGATAAATATGCGCGGATGATTGCGCATTATTTAATTCAGATGGGCTGGGTTGAATCTGTAGAGATGGATCTCAAATATGAAGAGGCAGGCGCTGTTTATTCTGCAAGGACACCACATGCTTATAGAATTACTGACCAAGGCAGAAAGGCATATAGGAGAGCTCTCGGTGCGAGTATTCAAAACAAGGTGACAAAGAATGTTTCATTTGAAATGTTGGCGTCGGGGAAAATGGCTGGATACAAATATTGAGAAAGAGACGTTCCTTAATTTTGACACATTTATTAAAGAAAAAAGGTAAAGAAGTGCCGTTAAATGAAATTCTGCTTTTCCTTGAGCATAATGGCTTAAAATCAAAAGAAGAAGAGGTAGAGAATGACCTTAGAGGCTTAATCAACACTGGTATTTTGATACAGAGAGTGAGTAACTTCGTTATCCTGAAAGAAAAAATCAATTTGAATATTCCTACCTTTGCTGAAGAGATCGTAAAGTTAGGCGAAAAAATTAAGAAACTAATTGTTAACCTAAAAAGCACTTTGGTAAATATTGATAGCCAATTTATTGAACAAATTATACAGGAAGCATATAGCGGAAAACTAAAGGCTCGCGACTTTGAAAAATCTGTGCACAGATTATATACAGAAATCATTGGTTTTGAGGGTATTCCTTTGGGTGGGCCAGATGAACCTGATTCCCTTTTCTGGTATCATGCCAAGACCAAGAAAGATTCTTACGGACTGATTGTTGACGCTAAGGCGTATTCCGGTGGATTTACAATCACATCTTCAATCCAGCGTGCGATGGTCAGTTATATTCACAATTTTAAAAGTAAATTAGAAAAAAATCACAATGTAAACCGCAGCCATTATCTCTGGGTAACAAGTGAATCCAAGGATACCCAGAAGCGTCTTGATTATCATACTCAACAGATCGAAGGCATATTAAAAGTAAAGGGTGCCGTAATGCCTATCGATAGCAGCATTTTCCTCGCTGAAAAAATAAAAGGGAGTAATCGTGAGGATATTCTAATGGAAATAGAACCGCTCTTTTACTCAAAAACGATTGTAGTTCCCAAAATGATTAAACAGATATTAGGCTAATGTTATATTTCTTATTGTGAGCTAAGTAAATATGAATTTATTGTTCAAAGGTTATGAATTTATGGCTTGACGAAGGAAGAAATAGATGTTGTTGTAAAAAGTTTTTATGAATAGTAAGAATTTTATAGATAAAATTGAAATTTATGTTGACGGCTGTTCTAATGACTAATAAAACATTGAGTGATTTTAGACATCTTTGCCGCAGGCAGAGATGATTCTGCAATCGGTAGGTTTAACCGAAGATGAGCAACTTGAGGTTTAGCGAGCAGTTGTTGAACTCGTCAAAAATCGCCTTGTTAAGGCAAAGATTGTATGAAGTGTATAATCACATCGTCTATCTAATAAATACAAGAGGCGAATTCGGAGGATGGTGTTTGACAATTTTTGATGAATAATGTATGACAAATACACGATTTAAGTTAGAAGAAGCAAAATATTTCCTCAAACGATTGGCCGATGAAGTAGCTACTTGTGAGCCATTCAAATACAACCTGAGTGCATTTCTGTCTGCTGGCCGAAGTGTTACTTTTGTTATGCAGACCGAATTTAGTTCGGTACCTGAATTTAAAGAATGGTATGATGAAAAACAGAAGGAATTAAATAGTGATCCACTGATGAAATTGATGAATGATAAGCGAAGAGTGACAATTCATCAAAAGCCTATTCAGCCACGAAGTAAGATTGATGTTTTCCTAAAATCAACCATAACAATAACCGACCATCTTGTTGAGATATTGCATCATAAAAATGGAACGTATGAACGTTTTGAATCTAATGAAAAAACGCCACCAATCCCGAAAAAAGAAAAAACTGCAGAAGTGCGATATCACTGGTATTTTGAAGATATAGCGGATGAAGATATCTTAACGCTTTCACAAACATATATCGCAAAATTGGAATTATTAGTAAATGAATGTGAAAGTAGATTTGCCCAAAGAAAGGCAAATAAATAGAAGATAGCTTTTTTATAGTGATGAAATTAACCCTTGACTTTTGATTTAATTTGGTTATTATTAAGGCATAAAAAATATGAAAAATCCAAATAATAAATCGCAACCCCACCAAAATAACCGGGAAGAAGAATATAGACAACTAATGAAATTATCTGAAAATGCCGGAATATCAGATTTAATGAAACTATACGGTGAATATAAGAAACTATTAGACATTGCCAACACATACCTTCAGCAGATGAATCAGAAATTTGTTTTCTCTACAAAAGATTCCTCTACATAGTATAGATGCCCACTTGGGGTGAAATACTAAAAGAACTTATAGATTTTCAAAACAAAGAAAAGAAGCCACCTTTTGATTTCGTTCGCAGAAAATATTTGAGTGAACTTAATAAATACTCTAAAAGAAATACAATTATATATGCTGTCAACTGGACCCAAGCAAAAAATATTCCCTCGGAATTGATTAGCATTACGGATGAAGATGTTCAGGGATTTATGGAAGTAGTATCTGGTTTAACGGATGATAATTTAGATATCATTATTCATAGTCCGGGTGGTTCTGCCGAGGCGACAGAAGCATTGGTTATTTATCTACGTTCAAAATTTAAGCATATTCGCGCAATAATTCCATACGGGGCAATGTCTGCTGCAACCATGCTGGCTTGTGCTGCCAATGAGATTATCATGGGTAAACACTCTTTTATAGGACCGATAGACCCTCAGGTAATTGTTCATACACGGTTAGGGCTCCAAGCAATACCAGCTCAGGCAATCATTGAGCAATTTAATATCGCACGAGAAGAATGTATTAAAGACCCCAAAAATTTGGGTGTTTGGTTACCAATTATCGAACAATATGGTCCAGCACTTCTCGTGCAGTGTGAGCATGCAAATGAGCTATCTAAAACCCTTGTAACTGAGTGGCTTGAAAAATATATGTTTGCAAATGAAGATGATGCACAAGAAAAGGCTAAAACAATCGGCAATAAGCTCTCAGCTCATTCATTTTTCAAAAGCCATGCCCGCCACATCGGCAGAGAACAGGTAATAGAATTGAAACTTAAAATCACTAATTTAGAGGACGACCAAAAACTTCAAGATTTGGTTCTATCTGTTTTTCATGCTACTACTCACACCTTTGATGCTACGCCAGCTGTTAAGATAATTGAAAATCACTTAGGCAAAGCATTCATTAAACAAAGTCAACAATTGATGATTCAGGTTCCTCCTCGACAGGAACCGGTGTTACCCAAGAAGAAATAATCAAGATAGTCATGTACCTGAGTTAACCCGCAGTGGGTCCTTCTAATTTTTTATATCTATGCAGGGCATCGTAAAATGCCTTCCAGAATGGGTCAACTTTAGGGTGTTCAAGGGGCTTTTCTTTCCCTTCTTCAATCAAAATCATCCCGTATTTCTGCTCAACCATTTCACCAACAATAGAAGCCCTTATCCCTTTTTCTTTTAAAATTTCTATTACTTTTTCCGCCTTATGTTCACGGCAGGTGATGATCAATGTCCCTTCACTGATTGATTTATAAGGATCAATCCCAAAAAAGTTACAGATTTCTCTTACACAATCCTCAATCACAATTCTCTCTTTTTCTATCCGCGCGCCAAGGTTTGCAGCCTGGGCTATCTCATAAAGCCCACCCCATACCCCGCATTCAGTAGCATCATGCATTGCTGAAACACCTTCATCCCTGACGCCAACCTTTACTGCGGTTATTGCATCTTCAACGACCGACATCTTGTAAAAGAGATTTTCCGCCTTCCGAGCAAACTCTTCACCAAATTCTTTTTTCAGTAATTTCGGAAACATCGTAGCAAATATACCACTTGCCTCAATTGCTGGACCTTTAGTAATGATTATCTTGTCGCCTTTGCGGCAAAATTTTGGTGAAACATACTTATCTAAATCACCAACCGCCAGAACAGTCGCACCACCGACCATCGGATAAAAACAATTATCATAGCGGGCAGTGTGGCCACAGACAATCGCCATCCCCATCTTTTTACACTCTTCGTCTATCGTTGTCCACACTGTAGTAAGTTCATCTTCAGTCATTGACATTGGCAAGTTCAAATCTATTGTTAGATAGGTTGGTGGCAGGCCCGATGTGACAACATCCGATGCAAGGATATGTATCGCAAACCAGGCCGCCCTTTTAAATCCATATTCAGGCACGATAAAGACCGGATCCGAGGTCATCGCCACTGCCTTTGTTCCGATCTCAACAATCCCCACATCCACTCCATGCTGAGGACCAACAAGAATATGTTTATTTTCTGCTCCTAAATGGGGATAGATCAGTTCATTAAATACTTCCGCCGATATCTTACCAATCTCTGGTAGTTTTGCCATTTAGCCTCCTTTTATACACCTCAAGAAGATTTTTTGCAGATATCAGCAAGGGTATGGTCTCTAAAGAATTTTTCTATTGTTCTCTTTAATTTCAGCCAGTATGGTCGTGCTGGACAGTTCCTACTTCTCGGACAGGATTTTGACTTTTTATCCGCAACACAGAATACCGGGGCAAGGGTTTCTCCTACTGCAGACATTATATCTATTAACTTTATCGCCGAAGGCCTCTTTGTAAGTTCATATCCACCACCGGGTCCCTTCTTTGTCCTGAGAAGTCCTGCCTTATTCAATCTATAAAAAATCTGCTCCAGATATTTCTCGGTTATCTCCTCGCTACAGGCAACCTCTCTAAGGTTAACTGTCCTCTTGCCGAACCGACATCCCAAATAAGCCATTGCCCTTACCGCATATCTGGTTTTAGTTGTTAACTTCATAGCATAATAGTATATCAAAAAAGTAGGGTTTTGTCAAGGTTTAATTTTCCTCTCCTCAAACCAGGAATATACGACCGGAACGATGAACCAGGTTATCATATGAACAACCATACCACCGAAACTCGGTATTGCCATTGGTAGCATTATTTCTTTGCCGGTACCGCCAAAGATAAAGATTGGTAGTAAAGCCAGAAAGGTTGTAGTAACGGTCATAAATGCAGGTCTGAAACGTGCCTTACCAGCCTCAACCGTCGCTTCAATGACTTCGCTTTTTGTCTTTGGTCTTCTTCGGGCAAAGACCTGGTCAAGATATGTAGTGATCAAGATTGCATCATCATCAGCAATACCAAAGACCGCAATAAAACCGACCCAGACTGCGGTAGAGAAATTAAAACCATAGACAGCAAGTAATATGATTCCACCTGCAAAGGTGATCGGAACTGTAGAAAAAATCGTGAGCGAACGCCGATGTGATTTAAAGTTCATAAAGTTTATTATATAGATAATCAAAAGACTTAAAGGGATTAAAACAAATAATTTTCTCTGTGCCCGAACCAGATTCTCAAACTGACCCGACCACTGAATTGAATAACCAGGAGGAATCTTGTCTGCCATTTTTTGGGCAACTAACTTACCCGCCTCCTTCACAAATCCGACCAGGTCACGATTTCTGACATTGGCCAGAACATAGGCACGGAGCATACCATTCTCAGAGTTTATCATTGCGGGACCTTCAGTGATACGAATCTTTGCAATCTGTCCGAGTGGCACATAACCACTATCCATCGTTGGAATAAGTATGCGCTGAATTTTCTCGGGTGTATCACGCAATTCACGGGCGATCCTCACCCTTACTGGATAACGCTCGCGTCCTTCATAGATAGTAGTAAGGTTCTCACCACCAATCGCCATCTCTACGACCTCCATAACATCCTGGATATTCAATCCATAACGAGCAATCTGAATCCGGTCAGGAATGACTTCAATATATGGTTTACCGGTTATCCTTTCGGCATATAAATCTTCCGCACCCTTCACATTCTGAATAATATTTTTTATCTCTTCAGCAAGCATCTGGAGGGTATCTATGTTACTTCCAAATATCTTTACGCCCACCGGTGTCCGTATCCCGGTTGAAAGCATATCAATTCTATTCACAATCGGCTGTGTCCAGATATTGCTTACACCAGGAAATTTTAAGAGTGAATCAAGGGAGTGAATTATCCTCTGCTTTGTCATTCCTTTACGCCAGAATTTCTTTTCTTTTAATGTGATTACTGTCTCAAACATCTCAATTGGTGCCGGGTCAGTTGCGGTCTCTGCCCGACCGAGTTTGCCTACCACATCTGCTACCTCAGGAAATGCCTTGATGATACTATCCTGAATCTGCATAATCTTCATTGCCTCGGTGAGTGATATCGAAGGTGCAACAACGGGCATAAATAATATTGTCCCTTCATCAAATGGAGGCATAAACTCACTGCCAATCTTTGTGCTTAAAAATAATGCAAGTCCGATTATTCCGACCGGGAGCAATAAGAACTTTACTCTGTTTTTTAAGACCCAACGCAGAATTTTTTCATATATCTTTAACAGAAATCCCGTGATTGGATTTTCCTCTATTGGTCGCATTCTGCCCCGCAAAAGATAGAAACTTAAGACAACAGTCAAACTTAATGCGACGATGATTGAGGCACCAAGGGCAAAAGTTTTTGTAAATGCCAGTGGCTTAAATAACTTCCCTTCCTGCCCTTCCAGGGCAAAGACCGGAATAAAAGAGATGATTGTACTTAGGATTCCGGTTACAATTGCCGGTGCAACCTCTTTTGCTGAATCAAGTATCAGGTCAATCCTACTTTTTTCTTTATACAACACCGCATGACGGTGGATATTTTCGGTCATCACAATACCGGAGTCAACGAGTGTGCCAATCGCTATAGCAATTCCGCCCAATGACATAATATTGGAATCAACCTTCAAAAAATACATAATGATAAAAGAAATGATTACCGCCACTGGCAAACCAAGTGATACTACAACTGCGGAGCGGAGATGTCCAAGCAGGAGTAATACAACAACAATGCAAAAGATTATTTCCTGAATAAGCGTGTCGCTTAAAGTATTGATAACCCGATGGACGAGTTCGGTGCGGTCATAAAAAGGAATAATCTTCACACCCGGTGGTAAGCCAGGAGCGATCTCTTTTATCTTCTCTTTAACCCTGGTGATTACTTTTAATGGATTCTCCTTGAATCTGACGTTTACAACCCCGCCGACAACCTCCTTACCACCTTTATCAAGTGCACCCCGGCGAAATTCAGGACCAATCTGGATACGGGCTATGTCCTTTAAAAGAATTGGCGTTCCATTCTCTGATTTTATCCCGATATTCTTTAAATCTTCAATTGAATGGATAAAACCGACACCCCGAATTATATATTCCATCCCACCCCGTTCAATCACCTTTGCACCAACATCAATATTTGAATTGCGCACCGCATTGAAAACATCAGAAAATTTTATTCCATAGGTGGCGAGTTTATTCGGGTCAACATCAATCTGGTATTGTTTTACAAATCCACCGACCGAGGCAACTTCAGCGACACCCTCTACAGATTGTAATTGATACTTAATATAAAAATCCTGGATTGAACGGAGTTGGGCAAGTGTATAATTATCACCTTCAACCGTATACCAGTAGACCTGACCGAGTCCGGTTGCATCAGGTCCGAGTGTCGGCACAACCCCTTCGGGTAGTATCTTTGATGCCTCTTGAAGTTTCTCAATAAGCCTGGTCCTTGCCCAGTAAAAATCTATATTGTCTTTAAATACCACATAGACCATTGAAAAACCAAATTCGCTTGAGGCACGGATCGTTTTCACACCAGGGATTCCCTGAAGTCTCGTTGATAATGGATAGGTGATCTGATTCTCAATTGTTAAGGCATCCCTACCCGGCCAGTCAACGAATACAATCTGCTGATTCTCACCAATATCAGGAATTGCATCTACGGGTATATTTCTAATTGCCTGAATTCCAAAGATGACAATAATAAATGTTGCCAGTAAAACCAGAAAGCGGTTATACAGACACCAGTTGATAAATCGGTTTATCATACACTATCTTATTTATAGCGTCCATCTTTAGATGGACGAAAGTACCTGAAAATCTGGATGAATCTTGATGATACATTTTGAAGATTAATGGCGGTGCTGTGGCTGTTCACTGGGCATCTCCTTCACTTCTTCTGCTGACCCATATAACAATGACTGTCCACCGGCAAGGGTTGTCTGGGAGTCAAGTAAAAAATTACCATCAACTACAACCTTTTCATTCTCTGACAATCCATCAACGACTTGAACATATTCATCAGTCTCAATCCCGGTTTTGATGCTTCTCAGTTCATAGATACCAGGCTTGACCTCCACATAGACCATCTTTCGCCGACCAGTATCAATGATTGATGAATATGGAATGGCAAGGGATTTGCCTGAAGATGACTCAATAATAACATTTCCATACATATCAGTATACAGGTTAACCATTGGATGGTTCAAGAGTATCCTTGCCTTTGCCCTTCTCGTTTCTGGATTGACCCGTGGTTCAATTGCAACAATAATTCCAGAAAATTCTTTCTCTGGATACGCGGAGAATTTTATCTTTGCCTTCTGCCCTGTCTTTATTAAAGCAATATCCTGCTCATATACATCGGCAATGAGCCAGGCACGATGTTGACTGGGGAGAATAAACGATTCATCAATAGATTTTTCTTCAATCATCATTTTTATCGCATTATTAGAAAAACCCATCAACCTCAATTTCAGAATCACTGAGTTTAGAAGTTCGCTACTTGTCTTTGCTGTAAGCAATTCCTGTTGAATGATATAGAGTTCTTCATCTTTTACAACCTTTGCTGGAATCTCAACTTTCTTGATCAATGCCTTTCTTTCCACTGGTGCACTCTTAATCTTTAATACCGCAATCTTCTCTTCACTTATTGTGATACGATTTTCACTCCCTTTATAGACGGGAATGAGTTCCATACCACAGATTGGACATTTGCCGGGTTTATCTTGTTTCACCTGTGGATGCATTGAGCAGGTGTAATAAGAAATCTCGTTATCCGTTGAACGTTTACCGTTTACCGAGTCTACATCTTTATTCCCCGTTTCATGCATCTGGTTGATATATTTTTCGGGGTCCTTGAGAAACTGCTTGTCACACCCCGGACAGCAGAAATAGTATCTTTTTCCCTGATAATCAACGAACCTTGTATGCTGGGTGATCTTAAACTTTTCACCAGTGACAGGACAGATGACCTCTTTACCAATCATTGAGGCATCAACCTTTTCCTTATTGGCTCCAGCACAGGAGATTAAAACTGTGCTCATCATTAAAAAGAGCAAAAAAGGAAATGAAAATCTATTAAAAATTGCTTGTTTCATTCCGACCTCCATCAGATATACTGACGATGATAAATTGAAAGAGTTACGAAGATTTTTCACGATTTAGGTAATTGACCATAAGACTATACCCAATGAGCATATTGGCGACTATGTCATCAAACTATGAATTTTCTGGAGTTAATTTAGTAAGAATTTTATATTTGTAGTGGTCAGTCTTGCCTGGCTATTAGTTTCGTTAATTAAAAAATTGTGTGATTGCCTGAGTCCTCTCCGCTTTTTGTCAAATTAATTTTATGCGCGCTGGATTATTAGAGGTAACCGCACCTTCAGGGTGCGAAATACCCGGTGATTTAAAAACATTTATCCGCAGGCTAAAGCCTGCGCCTACCATTTTACCGGTTATTCCCTCGGGTTGGCATTTTTTATTTATGCAAGGCGAAAGCCTTGCCCTACAAAAGTATCCAACGCTAAATTATTGATTACCCTTACAAATCCTGCCCATGAGTTTTATCGTTCCTTCATAAAGATATAAAAAATAGAGAGGACTCAGTGTGATTGCCCCTTGACAATTCTCAAAAAGTGATTATACTTAAATTAGAATTATAAATGAAGTCCTCTCCCTTGAAGGAAAAGGATAAAGGTGAGGGTGAAAGGAGGTGATGGGAAGGAGCAGAAACAAAATCCTTTTAAGTGCTTGACCCGACACTCAAAAGAATAGAAAAAGAAATTGGGTCAAAACAAAAAAGGAGGTAAAGATGCTACGCGCTATCTATCTATCTATCTATCGGACTATTGAGTATTCTCTTTGCTCAAGGTTCATATACCCTATCCTCTGACCTCTCTCAATATGGACTTTCGGTTGGGAAAGGTCTTGATAGGATGAGAGGAATAGGGTTGTCCAAAGAATATCCCCCGGACATCCCATTATCTTATGGTGCTGCAGAAGAAGACATTTACTCATTTGGTCTTATCCAAGCTAAATTCGCACGCGTTGTTGAGAATAATAAGAATAAAAAAGATAAGCCTGATGTTCTATTACGCTCAGTTGAAGAATTCTTAATCGACACAAACCGAGTTTTTGTAAATGCTCAAGGTCACCAGGGATATCTTTCTATTGCATTTGATGGCACAAATTATTTGGTAGTATGGGCTGACGGCCGAGACCCTGCATCTGAACTTTGGGACATTTACTGTGCAAGGTGCTCACCAGAGGGCGTTTTACTTGATTCATCTGGGATTTTGATTTCATCAACTACATTGCTAATTGGATGGGATGAACCACCTTTCACCGGTATCGGGTTTGACGGAACTAATTATTTTGTAGTGTGGCATGATAGGCGAACTCAACCTGATTTTTATGATATCATTGGTGCAAGAGTAAGTCAAGATGGTGCTGTATTAGACCCCGACGGTATCCTGATTTGTCCTGCACCATACATGCAGTCATATCCAAGAATTGCTTTTGGTGGCACAAATTACATGGTTGTTTGGCACGACTATCGGAATGGAAACTATGATATATATGGAGCGAGAGTAAATCCATCAGGTATTGTCCTTGATCCAGATGGCATCGCAATATCGACTGCCGATAGAAATCAAGGAGCACCTGCGGTCGCCTATGATGGCATTAACTTTCTTGTAGTATGGGAAGATTGGCGTAACGGTAATGGTGATATTTATGGCTCCAGGGTGAACCAGGCTGGTTTAGTTTTGGACCCCGATGGGATCCCAATCTCTACAACGGATGCGCTTCAAAGTTGCCATAGGATCACTTTCGGTGGGTTTAACTATCTTGTGGCTTGGTTTGATAGCCGAAATACCGTTGATTTTGATATTTACGGTGCCCGTATCACTCCATCTGGTTCTGTTTTGGACCCCAATGGTATTGCGATTTCTCAAGCAATCTATAACCAAGCATATCCTGTGCTCTCTTTTGATGGCAACAATTACTTAGTAGTCTGGCACGACTTTCGCGATTTATACACTACCTATGCCGACATTTATTGTGCACGCGTAGACCAATCCGGCCAGGTTCTGGACCCAGCAGGCATAGCTATCTCTGCTGAAAGAGGGGGTCAAGGTCATCCGGCGATTGCCTTTGACGGCACAAATTACCTTACAGTATGGCATGACAATCGGAGTATGTATAATGGTGATGGTTTTGATATTTATGGTGCTCGCGTGACGCAGACAGGAGTTGTACTTGATCCCGAGGGGAAATTACTCTCTACTCAAATTTATGGTCAAGGGTCTTCTGCAGCTAGTTTTGATGGCGCCAATTTTCTTGTAGTGTGGCATGATTTTCGGAATGGCACTTACTCCGATATTTATGGTGCCCGAATTGGCCTGACAGGCGAAGTTCTGGATCCTGAAGGAATTTCCATTTCAAGTGATCCTTATGCACAAAAAAATCCATCAGTGGCATTTGATGGAAATAATTATCTCGTGGTTTGGGAGGGTCCACTGAACAATAATTTTGCCATTTATGGAGCTCGTGTTAGCAGAACTGGACAGGTACTTGACCCAAATGGTATTCTCATTTTCTCTTCGGAATTCACTCTAAAGGCGCCCAAGGTCATTTTTGGTCAAGAAAACTACCTTGTAGTGTGTGAAGAGGAATGGCATTTGGGTCTACATAGAGACCGGATTAGAGGTGCATTAGTCAACACCGAGGGTATGGTGCTCACTGACTTTATTCTGGATGCACCTACGGATAAAGAGAATGTATCGCTTTCTTTTGATGGCACTAATTTTCTCATAGTATTCCAAGAGTTCCGTCCTACACCCGTAATAGATTGCGGTATTTATGGAGTGCGTGTAAGTCAAACTGGGGTTATCTTAGATCCAGGAGGAATTCCAATTTCCATTAAGGAACCCGATATGCCGAGGTATCCCTCGGTATCATTTGATGGTACAAACTATTTTGTTGTTTGGCAAGATTATCGCAATGCACCAGGCGCCGATATTTATGGCGCAAGAGTATCCCCGGGTGGTGTTGTTCTTGACCCTGATGGTATACCAATAATTAGGCAACCCGGTGACCAGGTTAGGCCAAAAGCATCTTTCAACGGCTCTCATTTTGTTGTGGTTTGGGAAGATGTATCATCGGGTGACCTCATAGGTGCTAAGGTCAGTTCAGCGGGCATGGTGAGCCCAATTTTCTCGGTATCCACTTCACCAGGACTCCAATATGAACCTGCAATCTGTCACGGAGCTGAAGACCTTACCTTGGTAACCTTCACTGGCTGGGTTCCTGAATTTGAGAACTATCGAATTTGGGGCAAGTTTATTGGTGAGCATGCACTCTGGACTGATGACCCATCGGCACTTGCTTACAACGGCGAGCGCCACCTTGCCCGAAAACCAGGTACCCAAGAGTTACACATAACTTATACCAATCACGATAAGGTGATTTATCGTCGTTCCTCAAATGGTGGAACAGATTGGACTATACCATTTCTTGTTGGTGAAGGTGGCTCTCCGACGATCGCCTTAGACCACAACGGCTTGCCTTCAATAATCTGGACTTCCTCACACGGCAGAGGAGCATTATTTTATCGCAGAAAAATCTCTTCTACTGAGTGGTCACCAATTGATACCCTTTATTATTCTCTTCTGTGGATAAATGTTGGGTGGCCCTCAATGGTCATTACATACCATCAGGAGGCTGAGGATACTGTTCATATTCTTTGCCACTTCTATCAGTTAGCAAATGGCAGGGGGAGCGGTATTGGTGAACTTAAATTCCCAATTTCAAACCCTGATGCAATTACCATCTCAGAAATAGAAGGTTGGTGGGGTCCGATGGCTACAGGCCCCTGGCATGACTTTCCTTCCATTACCAGATGTGAAATAGATAATTCCCTCCATGCAGTCTGGCAGAGGGCAGATACAATCTGCTATGCAACAAGGCAAATAGGGCAGACCTGGCAAAATTGGGGCTGGCAGTTCGACTTAGAAGGTCTCCAATCTGCCCATCCATTTATTGAAACTTATGGTGATTCAGTCTTTGTTCTCTGGCAGCATCAGGAAAACGGTCCTGAAGCATTTGAAGTCTATAGGGCAGGTACCTATATGCCGACTCTACCACCTCGGTTTTCCTGGTTCAATCTCAGTCAGTCACCAAATACCAAATCTCTTTATCCGGTAAACGCTACAGGGATGTTTAATGTTTATGTTGACGAAATAGTCCCGCCGCCAGATTCACGATTTGAAATCTTCTGCCGATATCCCGGTGGTTTCCTAAACATTAGTCAGACCCTAACCAAGTCCCTTTATCCGCATGTTTCTGCAAGAGTCACAGGCGGATGGCTTTATCTTTACACGGCCTGGCTTGAAGGAGATGATAGTCCTTATGAAATTGGCTACAAGAGGCTCCAGTTCCCTACCCCTCAATATATACCTGCATTTCTTACTTCACCTAATGGCATTGAGACACCCTCTTCTTACTTAATTCAAAGAGATAGTTTTATATCTACCTGGCAAATCCCAGTTGATGTGGGTTATGGAACAATCACTTATCAATTCCCGCTTGAACCTGGTTATCGCTATAAAATAAAAGCAATCATTTACCATGAATCGTCTGGTGAATGGCGAGAATGGATAAAAATAGACAACAAACTGAAACATCTTATTAAATATAATGCCTACGAACCAGAAACCTTGGAGTGCTGGATACCACCAGCCTTTTATCAGGATGGTTGGATTGAAGTGGTCTTTGACCAAATTACCGGGCTTTTTGCTACTTGCGGTCCGATTTTTGTTTATCGGTATGAATATGAAGAAAGTGAAAAGTTGGCTGGGCATTCAGGTGGTGGAAAAATGTCACAGGATAATCAATCGTTATGCAAAAGTTCCTTTGTGAATGCACCCAATCCCTTCACTGAAAAGACAGAAATCAGATACGAAATACCAGATAATAGTCAACGAATTTCCCTTAAGATTTATGATATCACCGGAAGGCTGGTTAAACGATTTGACTATCCAACTATCCAGCCATCCAGCCAAATCACATGGACGGGTGATGACGAAAATGGTAGACCTGTTTCTCAAGGCATTTACTTTCTCCGAATTGAAAATCTTGATACTGGGGAGTCTGCTGTTCACAAGATTCTGAGGCTCAAATAGAGGTAACAGGGAGCAGAGGATTTATTCTTCTGCTCCCTGTTCTTGATCGTGTAAGATGGCTACTTTTTTAATTTTACTCAATCTTTTTAACATACATTTTCTTCAGAAATGGGATATACCGTATGGCAATTCAGGATCTGCAGGAAGAACACTGCTCTATGATTCAGACCATGATGGAAGGATAGAACTGATCTTCAGGCCTTATCTACCTCAGTATAATAGTGTCTACTTTGCTGAGTTTGTGCCACCGGATTCCTGGGATATTTTTGAAAGCAATACAGTTGATACGATTATCGTCTGGGATATTGGTGATTGCGATAATGATGGTTTAACTGATTTAGTGGTATACGCATGCGCCAATCCATCACCACCAATTCCGCTCATTGCTATTTACGAATCCCCTGATTCCTTTTCTTATCCTGCTTATGAGGTATGGCGCGATACCGTAGGAAGCATTTTAGATAAACCATTCTGCATTTACGATGTAGATGGTGATGGATTTTGTGAGATTTTTAATAACAGGGGGAGACCGCCAAACTGGTTGTGGATTTATGAGGCAATCGCGAATAATCAATACGATTCAATTTTTACGACAAATCCCGATAGTTCTAATTATGAGAACCCTGCATCCACCTACGCTTTTGGTGATTTTGATGCCGATGGCAAAATAGAATTTGTTTTTGGTGGAACAAGTGCCGGACCCGGTGAGGGTGCTTCATTCTGGGTTTATGAAAGTCCAGCAAACAACACCTATGAAAGAATCATTCAAAGCCAGGTTCCAACGAAAAACATCAGGGACTGTTTTACAATTCCTGATGCCGATGGAGATGGTAAGATTGAATTTGTCATCAAGGGCTTTACACCATTAGACGCCCGCTGCCATGTCTTTATTTTTGAAGCAGTCACAGATAACACTTATGAAGTCATCAAGTCGTTTGATCTTGCAACTGGCAGTCCACCAAATATGGGATATTATGGTGGTTATTCCGCTACTGGCGACATAGATGCTGATGGTGTGCCAGAGATTGCCCTTGAAGCATCCTGGTATGTTTATCTCATTAAATCTTGTGGGAATGATTCCTTCTATATCCTTGATACCTTACCTGGCAATGGGAACGGCTCAAGTATTCAAGTTTATGATTTTGATGGCAATGGTTTATCCGAAATTGCCATTTCGGGAAATAACGAGATACGAATATATGAGAAAGGGGTTGATATGGCATGGTTCTGTCCGGTTCAATACGACACATTTTATGCATTGGATACAGTGAATTTAAGATGGGCAGTTTATGATACATTCCAACTTGACTCATTATACTTGTATCTTTATCATCCACAAATAGGCAGATGGTTGATCTATCAAGGTTTGCCTACAGATACGAATTACGAGTGGGTGCTTCCAGATACCCAGAGTCTGTTCAAAATATGGCTTGTGGTTGCTGGGTTTGGCAGGCGAGATTCCATGCTCTCGCCGTTGTTTTACATAAAACAACAGGGGAGTATTGCTGAACAATCATTCTGTAGTTATAGCCCAATTCCTTCGCTTCAAATATCTCCAAACCCATTCCGTTCTTCTTTAGTAATCAGGTATGCACTAAGCAGTAAGTACCAAGGAGAAAACAACGATAAGGTGCCGACTGCCTACATCCGCATCTACGATGCAGCCGGCAGATTAATCAGACAATGGAACGATAAGATGATGAAAACATCAGACTACCTCCTCTGGAATGGCACCGACGATTCCGGCTCCAAATTACCGTGCGGTATATATTTTGTTGAATTAAAAAAAGAAGATTTATCATTGATGGAAAAAGTGATTAAACTGAAATAGGAGGTGTGATATGAATGTTCAAAAACAAATTCTAATATGTATGTTATTGACCCATCTGGTCAATGCTGGCGTTGCGCCGGCGATAATTGATAAAACAAAGACCACTAATGGGACTACTTACTCTGCACCGTCATCAAGGGTTGTGCAACCTGCAACCGCGATTGATTCTTCATATAATGGATATACGCTCTGGACACAGATGCAGGAGTGCATTGGATATAATCCGATTGTTGACGCCATTCAAATAGTGAATAAATCATTTACTGATCCTGGAATTTTAAATGTGCATCAGACACCTGGAAATCTTGCTTATTGGGTTCACGATTATTCGGTCTACAAAAAATGGTGGGGAGTGGCAAGTTATCCAAACTCAATAGCCTCAGATAATGGAACAGGAAATGGACCACACATTTCTTTTCGAATTAGTGGTCCTTATGGGCAAATTGGATTTGCAATGTATGAAATGGGCGGCTGGTTTTCATCTCTATGGGATACAGTTTTTATTGAACCACCAAGTGGGGTCAATGGGACTGTTATGTATATTGGAAAACAACTACCAAACGGCAACCTCCTGTTCATTGGCACTACAGATACTAATATTTATTGGCGGACGATGTCCCCCGATCTTTCAAATGTTTACGCCCAGGGAATAATTGCTAACAATGCATATTTTTGGGGATTTGACATAAATGGTGGTATAGGTTATATATTATACTACGATGTAAATCTAAATATTCACTACAAAACAACGACCGATGGCATAACCTGGTCTGACCAGCAAACCTACAACATGGTCTGGCCAAATCCGTATTCACAAAACATTCTTTTCTGGACCCAGATGGCAGTCACCGATGGTGGGGATCCAATTCTGGTTTTTGATATCATTGATGGTAATGACTTTACCTATCCCTGGTATGGGAAGGTGTATGTTTCTTACACTTCGGGGCAACCCTGTGTTGAGGTTTCTTCAACCTTTGGGGCACCTGATACCGAATGTTTCTATCCCACAATTGCTATAGGTGGGAATAAAGTTGTTGTGCTTTATTGCACACCCAGAAACAACGAAGCTGATTCCTTAAACTGGTGGGATTTTTTTGTCAATTGGTCAACGGACAATGGAGAAACATGGGGGACGCCAATTAATTGTACCCAATCGTTAACTAACCGACCCGGGCTACCCCAACTGGCAAAACGAATAGATACTCTAAGAAATCGCGTCTATTATGTTTATGGAGTTGATATGATAAGAGATATTGACCCCCTCTGGCATCTAATGTTTGGTACCGGCCTCGATCCAATGTATATTTGTTTTGATTATGCAAATTATGTGGGGATTGACGAAGGTGAAAAGTTGAAGGGAAAAGGTGAAGGGTTAAGTTTAGTGGTTTTGCCGAGTGTTGTGAGGAGGGATAATGCCCAAATTCAATATGCGATTCCAGAAAGACAGCGAATCAGCTTAAATCTTTATGATATTATCGGCAGGAAGGTTAAAACGATTACTGAAGGCACTGTTGAGCCTGGTGTTTATTCTTACCGATTAGATTCATCTGCTTTGAGTTCTGGTGTCTATTTCCTAATCCTTGAAGGCGAAAGAGAAAGTAAGCGTGGAAAAATCTTGGTTGTGAAATAGTGTATTAAGGCTTTGTCTTTCTCGCCCGGCTGAAGTCGCACGCTACATCTTCTGTAAGGATTATCATTTTTACAATTGTTGAAATGATGAAATGACAAATGTCGTTGTATATGCTACAAATCAGTGCTGATTATTCTCTCAAGTTCAGCAAAGGTTATGAAATAGTTTATTCTTGCCCGCTGGTACTGGAGTATGTTTTCAATCAACATATTCTGGGTTTCTAAGACAGTCATTATATCAACTCTGTTTAACTCATAGTCCCGTATCGCAGATTTTAATGCAGATTCAATCCTCGGGATGATTGCATTTTGATAGAGATTAATTTCGCGTCTCTGATTGTGAAGCATAATAACGAGTTCTTTTATCATCCGCTTTATGTCTAACTCCATCGCCTCATATTCTACCTGTGCCATCCTCAACTCTGCCCTCATTTCATCAACCATCTTCCGTTGTTTACCCAAAAACCATAATGGGAAGGTCAGTCCTATCATTATCTTCTGATTTTGAAATTCAAAATCCATCTCTCCCTGCTCAAATTTTACCATAAAATCAGGCAGGTATTCTTGCTTTGATAATAAGAGATTTCTTTGAGCAATCTCTTTATCTATGTTGAGGGATTTTAAGATTGGACTGTATCTCAATGCTAATGCATACAGACTATCAGTATCAATTATAACTGAATCTAAAGAAATTTCTGTAGAAATACTCAATTCATCATCTGGATTACGGCCCAGCAATTGGTTTAATTTTGCCAGTATCAAAGTTTCTTCACTTTTTATATTTAAAATTTCGTTTTCTAATTTAGTCTGACCAATCTCTACCTGCAATACATCGGTCTGCGATACACGATTGAGCGTATAATTTCTCATGGTAACGGAATGAATACCTTCCAGGTTCTCTTTTACCATTTCCATTATCTCTCTTTCTTTCCGAATAATATATAACTGTCCATATAATTCTTTTACATTTTTTATAACCTCATTTTTCTTTGCCTCAAAAAGAATAAAGTTTTTTTCAGCGACTGTGGTTGCGATTTTATATTGACTACTTAATTTTGTCGGGAAGGGGAATTCCTGGGATATTGAATACATCCGCATATCCTTTGAAAATTCAATCCCCAACATCGGGTCCATTA
>JBDRVV010000023.1 GCA_039802005.1 candidate division WOR-3 bacterium | reverse complement strand
CAAACAGGGATGGACCGGAGATATGACATAGCCAAAAAATATACTGGTATAAATTAAAGCAAAGTTTAATAGGGTAATATGATTGGTGAGCAAGAATATCGGAAATACAATTGAAGAAGGCAAAAGGACCCTGCCCGTGGCAACACCTAAAATAAATCCTGCAATGATACATAATAAAAGCGGTGGGAATGGAATTCGGGCAATCACTTTGTCAATACCCGATACCTTAAAGACATTCAGGAAATAAAAAAGCCCCAGAATAATAAAAGAAAACCGGTATGGTTTCATTTTTAAAAATACCTGTTTCAAATCAACTTTTGTCGGACTGAAGAACATAGCGAGTCCGAATCCGGTCATCACACCAATCAATGTTCCAATTTCTTTCAAAGAAAAAATCTTGAAGCTCCGGAAGACAAAATCTAAAAGTGGCGCAACAAGGATTATGATCAAGGGTATTAAAAGATTTCTCAATGAGAATTCTTCGGTATAAGAGATTTCACCCTTGACTTTATTCAAAAAAAATATCTGTCCAAGTATTGTTGCAATGATCAGAGTGGGGAAGAGGTATAGAATTGCATTGTAGATATTTAATCCTGCGATCTTGGTTGTGGCAATCAAATCCGAACTCAAAGGATAGATCAAAATCAAAAGGTGCCGGTACCAGATATTTATCGCTACCTTCAAATCATCATTTACACCCTCGCCGCTCTTTTCCATTATTGGCGCAGAGAATAACGCACCACCGGGCATGGGCAATAATCCCATTATTGCTGGCGCAACCGCCATAATCCCTTTTTTACCAATTCTTAAATTTTTCACGATATTATCCATCTGTCCGGTCTCACGCATCAATCCGCCAATCATTGGTATAAAAAATACTACAAATGCTAAAAGGATTACTGGAATGTCCGAGACTGTATTTATAAATATTTTCACAATATTTATAAGCGGGATTGTGAATAATCCAAGAATAACCGTGCCGCAGAAAAGGGCTAATGGGAGATTTTTTTGTCCTATGATTACTATGAAAATAAAGGCAAGTATAAAACCAATGATAATTAGGGTCATAATTTATGGGATTTTAAGCCGGTGCCGGTGAAGGTTGATACAATCAATTCTTTTTTCTTTGCAATCTTCAAATATTTTTTTACTCCAGCAACTGTGGTTGCTGAGGTTGGCTCAATATAAATTCCACATTTATAGATCTCATTAATTGCCTGTTTGATTTCTTTCTCACTAACAGTAAGAATTATCCCTTTTGATTCTTTTATTGCGGAGATAATCTGTGCTGCCCGAGGCGGTCTCCCAACGCTTATCCCTTCAGCAATTGTAGGTTTGATTGTCAATTCGGGAATTCGGTTTGTTTTATTTTTGAACATCCAGTAGATTGGCGCACAATTCTGTGTCTGAATGCCAATGAGTCTGGGCATCTTTTTTATAATTTTTTGTTTACGTAGTTCTTTAAATCCGATATAGGCACCTAATAGGAGTGTGCCGTTACCAATGGGCAAGACGACCGCATCCGGCGCCTGCCAGTTTAATTGCTCCACAACCTCATAGGCAAAAGTCTTTGTACCATGGACAAAATATGGGTTATAATAATGGCTGGCATAATATATCTTCTCCGCAAGTTTCAGGGCAACCCGTGCGGTTTCATCTCTGTCGCCCTGGACAATATACAACTTCGCACCATACGCCTTTATCTGGTTTAATTTTTCTTCGCTTGTATTTTCGGGCACAAGAACCAGACATTCAATTCCGGCTTTTGCACAATATGCGCTTACCGCACTTCCGGCATTACCTGAAGAATCAATCAGGACTTTTTTTATACCCAATTCTTTGATTTTACTCACCAGGACTGATGCCCCGCGGTCCTTGAAAGAACCGGTTGGAAACAAGAAGTCCATCTTAAACAGGACTTCATTTTTTCCTATCGGGATTTCAATGAGCGGTGTAAATCCTTCATTAAAACTTATAATATTTTTATCTTCTTTTAATGGAATAATTTCACGATATCGCCATATACCTGGTGGTCTTTTTTTTAGTTTATTAAATGCTAATCGGGAATTTATTTTTATATCAATAATCCCACCACAAGTACATTGCCATAGTGGTTCGTTGTCAGGGAATTTTTTCCCGCAGGTCTGGCATAGCAAATAGATCATAAGTAGTATTATATTCGGAAAGAATGTAAAGTCAATTGCTGCTTAAATTTTTATAATATTATGATTTTTGTCTTTGATGAGATTATTTTAATATATCGCTATTTCAATTTCCATAGTGGACGACCGAAAGAGTAAATCAAAATTGCGTACACCATAGTAACTGTTGAAGCAATTAATATAGCAATCCTTTCGCCTGCTAATTGTGCTACGGTTCCAATCCAGAGTGCACCGAAAGGCATTAATCCAAAGAATACAAAGGTATAGATACCCATAACCCTTCCCCGCATTTCTTCATTAACCTGTAATTGGACGAGAGAGTTACATAGGTTCATTATCAAAATCTGTGACATACCTGCACCAAACAAAAATATTAGCGCCAGAGTAAAGTTATTCGTGGAAGAAAAAAGAATGATAAAAACCGGATAGAAAAAAGTGCCAATGGTTAAAAGTTTTCCCTTAAAATGAAAGATACCGAGTGAGGCGATGAATAGCGCAGAAGTCAATGCACCAATTCCGCGGGCTGTCTGAAGAAATCCATTTGTTCGGGCATCGCCATTCAGTATCTTTACTGCCCAGGCTGGAAGTAATGTAGTAAATGTTGCACCAAACAAGGCGATAATAGCAATAGTAAGAATTAAAAGCCTTATTCTCGGATGACTAAATGTATATTTTATTCCTTGCTTTAAGTCTAATAAAGGAGAATTAGTACTCCTTATTGGATTGTGGTCTTTTAGTTTCATTGATAAAAGTGCACCGATGACAGCAATGAATGTCAAACCATTTATTGTAAAACACCAAGCGGGTCCTAATGCTGCATATATTACACCACCAACTGCAGGACCAATCGCAATTGCAGTATTAAACATTGCCGAGTTCAACGCTATGGCGTTTGTCATTGCATCGGGTTCAACGAGTTCGCGTACAAATGCCTGACGCGCCGGTGCATCAAACGCATTGGCAGTTCCCATACCTAATGCCAGTAAAATGATATGCCAGGGCTGAACGATTTTCAAAAATGTCAGGGTTGCTAAGATAAATGCGAATGTCATCATTGTGCTTTGTGTAATGAGCATTATTTTTCTTCTTGGAATGCGGTCGGCAATTACGCCAGCATAGAGCATAAAAAGCCAGGTTGGCAAGCCAGCAGCAAATCCGATGTAGCCCAGGTATGCGGGGGAATGGGTTAGTTCGTAAATGAAAAATCCCTGGGCAGTTGTTTGCATCCAGGTTCCAAATAATGATACTAACTGCCCAAAGAACCAGAGTTTATAATTAGGATACTGAAGTGCCAGAAATGTCTTTTGCAAGAAAAAATTTTTCTCCGGGCTAGCACCAGAATTATTCATAAGTATATCTCTTTCCCTCTTTCAAAAGGGGAATCTTTAATTATCTCCATATACTCCTTTGGTGTTATTCTACGATTTAGTTCTAAATATTCATTGGCACGAAATGCTGGATAGTACTGATCCATAATATTAACGAAAGAGTTTTTTGATATTTCATTTGCTATGAACTCAAGACATTTCTTTGAATCGGCAATACCATTGGGTAGAACGAGATGTCTTATTAGAAGTCCCCTTTTTGCAATACCATTTTCAATGACTAAATCTCCTACCTGTCTGTGCATTTCTTTCAACGCTTTTCTTACTACATCCCAGTAATCAGGCACTTTTGAATATTTTTCACCTTTTTCGTTATCCCCATATTTTATATCAGGCATATAAATATCTATTATCCCTTCCAGCATTTTTAGTGTTTCAATAGACTCATAACCACCGCAATTGTAAACTATTGGAATTTTCAATTTATTTTGCTGGGCTAATGATAGTGCTTCTACAATTTGCGGCACCCAGGGTGTTGGTGTAACGAGATTTATATTATGACAACCAAGTGCCTGGAGTTCAATCATCATTTCAGCAAGCCTTTCAATGGAAATTTCCCTGCCTATCCCATGCTGACTTATATCATAATTCTGACAATATACACAATGAAGATTGCAATGGGCAAAAAATATCGTCCCTGAACCGAATCTGCCCACAAGACAATATTCTTCTCCAAAATGTTGATGATAGGAAGATACCTTCGGTTTAAAACCAGCCTTGCAATTACCCAGTTCGCCGGCAAGTCTATTCACCTTGCATTCCCTGGGACAGAGCCGGCAGGGATTTAACATTTTATAAAAGTCCTCAATTAATTCTTTTGTAATCGTCTTCATATAGATATTCAGGTATCATGATTTTTATCAGGACAAGTATTTGAACTTTTAGGTATTTAGGCATCCTGATCTTCATCAGGACAAGTTTTTGGATTTTTAGGTATTTGAAAATCTTTGTATTTGTAATATGCAGCACAAGAACCTTCTGAGGAAACCATACAGGCGCCGACCGGATTACCTGGTGTGCATTTTTTACCAAATAAGGGGCATTCTAAGGGTATCTTTACACCAAGCAAGATTTTACCACATATGCACCCTGCTGGTTCTTTTGACTTTGAAACTTTTATATCAAATCTTTTTGTTGCATCAAATCGCTCAAATTCCTTTTTTAATGTTAAACCTGATTTTGGAATTTTCCCAATACCGCGCCAGGTGGAATCAACCGGTCTAAAGACTTTTTCAAGTATTCGTAGAGCATTAGGATTTCCTTCAGGTTTCACAACTCTTTTGTACTCGATATCTATCCTTGCCTCTTTTTTCATTATCTGCTCAACAAGTTTTTTTATTCCTATTAAAATATCAATCGGCTCAAAGCCAGTTATACATCCTGGAATATGATATTTTTCTGCGATAAATTCATAGGGTCTTGAACCGATGATAGTTGACACATGCCCGGGTAATATAAAACCATTGACCTTTATTTGTGGTGAGCAAGCAATAAACTCAAGGGCAGGTGGGATTAACTTGAATGCAGGAATAATATAAAAATTTTTTATGTTTCTTTCATTGGCTTCGAGGATTGTTGCGGCAATAGTTGGAGATGTGGTCTCAAATCCGACACCAATGAATACAACATTCCTGTTGGGATTTTCTTGAGCAATGGTTAGTGAGTCCCTTGCTGAATAAACAATTATAGGATGATACATTTCAAGGCTTTGCTTTGTTCCAGGAACACGGACCATATCTCCAAAAGTAGTGATTATTATATCTTTTCTTTTTGCAAGTTCAATCGTCCAATCAATCACTTCCTGTGGTGTTACACAAACCGGACACCCTGGCCCAGATAGGAGTCTTAAATTTTCGGGCAACAATTTTTTTATACCTGCTTTTGCAATGGCCATTGTATGCGTGCCACAAACTTCCATAAGAGAAACTGGTGTGTTTAGTTTCTTTTTTATTTCCGTTACTATATCTTCCATAGATTTTTCACATAATTGGAATTGTTAATGGATTTAGATTTTTTCAACTTTGTGGTAGAACATCATAACCCGGCTGCGACCCGCACTCTTTGCTTCATAGAGCGCCTTGTCTGCATTCTTTATCAAATCAGACGGTGTCAAACCATCATCAGGATATGTTGCAATACCTGCGGAAAATGCAATTTTTTTCTCTCCCTGTGAAAAATCATACATTCGGAAATTACTTAATAGAGTAGCAACCATCTTTGCTGCTTCTTCTTTTTTTGTTTCAGGAAACATCACAATAAATTCGTCTCCACCATATCTTGCAACAAGGTCGGTATCGCGGAAATATTTGCTGAAGATATTAGCAAGGCGGATTAAAAGTTGATCTCCAGCCTGATGCCCGAATGTATCATTAAAATACTTAAAATTATCAAGGTCAATGATTGCAACTGAAAGATTGTGCTGGAATCTCTTTGCACGATTCAATTCCTCAGCAAGTTTATCTCTGAAAAATCCAATGTTATATAATTTTGTTAGTGGGTCGATTGATGCAAGGTCGCGCATAATTGCCATACTTAAGGTATTCTGGAGGGCAGTTGATGCAATTCTTACGACCACGCCGACCACATTCTTTTCTCTTTCATCAAGAGGCTGTTCGCGGTTGAATGCAATTACACCAAATAGTCTGTTTTGATAGACAAGTGGGTAGCATATATCGGGGACATAGAAAGGATAAGGTTCTTTAATCCTCAAAACTTCGGATTCATTTGGACTTAACGGTATTCTTTTTTCTGCAGTCACACCCACTCGGCCTTCACCAACATCATAGACGAGTTTGGGAATCCAATTCTCATGTAAACCATGATGGGCAACCGGGTTTAGCCTTTTTTCTTTTTCGTCAAGGAAAAATAGTGCAATCTTTGGGGCATTCAGGTAGTTGTTTAAAAAACCAACGGTTTCTCGTGCAATTTCAATGGGTTCTAATCTTGATGTCAGCCTTATAATTGAAGAGAAAAGAATATTATCCTGAGAAATAATTTCACGCAATTCATTTCTCAGTCCGATATTTTCTTGTTTCTGTCGGTCCAGTTCATCAGTGAGAATTGCAATCTGGGATAAAACTTCGTTTTTTTTCTGCATTCTCTGGAAAATAACTATAATGAATATGACCAAACCGGCAATCAACAGAACAGCACCAGTGATTATGTATTGCATGTCATTTGCCTCATATAATTATACTTAAGATTAAAAAAAAATCAATATAGAAATATAATTTATTTATGATATTACCGGGTTTATTTTATTGACTAAGTTATAATTTTAGATAAAATAGTAAATGCAAAATTTTGGGTTCCAATGGCATATAACTAACTATTGTAATCTTCGCTGTTATCATTGCTATCAGGACGACTTCTCGCGCGATGAAGACCTTAAAATTAATGAAAATAAGAAAATTCTATTAAAGATAACAGAAAGACTAAAAGGTGGGAAGATAACGATAAATATAACCGGTGGTGAGCCGCTTCTATATAAGGATATCTTTAAACTTCTTGATACGATTAATGAAATTGATAATATAAAGACCTTCAATATAATTACCAACGGGTTGTTATTGAATAAAGATAATATCGAAAGACTAAATTGTATGAAAAAATTAAGAGAGATAAAAATTTCGCTTGAAGGAGGCGACCCGGAATCCAATGATAAAATAAGGGGCAAAGGGGTATTTGACAGGGTTATTATGAATGTTGAAAGTCTCCATCGTATCTCAAACAAAGAAATCATTTTAATGTTTACCCTGGGAAGTTACAATTATCGGAATTTAAATAGAATGCTTCAACTCGCAAAGAGTTTAAAGGTTAATGGCGTAATTGTTGAAAGATTTGTTCCTTGGGGTAAAGGATTGCTATTAAAAGCTCAATATTTGAAAAGAGATGAATGGTTCGTTGTGATAGATGATATAATAAGATTTGTCAATCTTGACTACAGTCCAAAAGAACTAATTCAATACAAGGCGTTTCACATAATCCTAAAGAACCCCAGCGAATTAAAGGGTGCTTTGTGTAATCTTGGTGAAGAATCAATGGCATTGATGCCAAATGGAGATGTATTTCCCTGTAGAAGATTTCCCACAAAAATTGGTAATTTATTGCAGGATGATTTTGGCGAAATATTGTTGAGATTGAAAATTCTCAAGAATAACATTAGAGAGAATCTTAAAGGTAAATGTAGAGATTGTGTAATTGAAGGATGTTTTGGCTGTCGTGCACTGGCTTATGCATTAAATAATGATTTTTATACCGAAGACCCGCAATGTTTTTTATAAGGAGGTAATATGCATATCGGGATAATTTATTATTCAGTTACCGGAACGACTGAGGAGTTTGCCAGTCGTATAGCCAATGGTTTAATAAAAGAAAAACATCATGTTGAACTTATAAGTATTAAGACCGATGTTAAAGTAACTGGACCGGGACAGAGTTTTAAAATTTTAAATGAACCTGATTGTTCAAATTTTGATTTTATTCTGTTTGGTTGTCCGGTCTGGGCTTTTTCTGCCTGTCCGGTGCTTATTGAGGTAATAAAAAAATCAGAAGGGCTTTCTGGTAAAAAGGTTATTCCTTTTGTCACAATGGGATTTCCTTTTAGATTTCTCGGTGGCATTCAGGCAATACGGCAGATTGAGAAAACAGCAAGGGGCAGAGGTGCGGAGGTTCTATCAGGTATTGTGATACCAAGATTATTCCACGATTTCAAAGCACTTATGGACAAGGCAGTAATTGATATTATTGAAATTGTTAAAAAACCTTGACCCTAAAAAATTTTTATTTATAATAGGGTGATGAATAATCAAATTTCAATTGAGAGGAAAAAAAAGAGACCTTATGTGGTCATTGAATGTCCGGAAAAGATACCTTGCGACCCCTGTGTGGATGCCTGTCCACAAGGTGCTATCACAATAAAGGGTAGTATAATTGAGTTGCCCGAAGTGGATTATGAAAAATGCAATGGCTGTTTATTATGTATTCCAAAATGCCCTGGACTGGCGATTTTTGTAATTGATGAAAGACCCGAAGAATATTCAATTATATATATACCATATGAATTATTGCCGATACCTAAACAGGGTGATAAGGCAATAGGTCTTGATCGTGATGGTAAAGAAAAGTGCGAGGTGGAAATAGTGAAGGTTTTGCAATCACCAAAATTTAACCATTGCGCAATTATTGGCATTTCTGTGCCTAAGGGTCTGGAGCATGAAGTAAGATTTTTTGAATTAAGAAGAAAGTAATTTTTTTAGTGATTCAATAGTTAATTTTATATCCTCTTCAGTTATTCCGTAATGGGTGACCATTCGGAAGCGATTAGGACCGGTGCTTAAAAATTTTATACCCTGCTCTTCCATCTTTCCCAACAATTCCTGAGCACTAATTCTATTGCTGATAAGGTCAAAATAAATGATATTGGTTTGGACTTTTTTCAGGTCTATTGCCAGCCCGGGAATTTTTGATATACCTTCAGCAAGCACCCTGGCATTTCTATGGTCTTCATACAGTCTTTCAATCATATCTTCAAGAGCCACAATGCCTGCTGCAGCAATGATTCCTGCCTGGCGCATACCACCGCCTAACATCTTTCTGTATCTTCTTGCCTCTTTGATAAATTCACTTGTCCCACAGACGAGCGAACCTATTGGTGCAGATAGCCCTTTTGACAGACAGAAACTCAAAGAATCCACATTTTTGGTCAATTCTCTGACATCAACATTTAAAGCCACCGCGGCGTTGAATATCCTTGCACCGTCAAGATGAACTTTTAGACCGTGACCGTGGGCAAGATTGCATACAGCATTAGTGTATTCTACTGTCAAAGGGGCACCATAGCAACGATTATGCGTATTCTCTATACATATCAGACGGGTCCTTGGATAATGTATATTGTCTCCTCTTATTGCAGACTCAATATCTTTTAAATCCATTGTGCCGTCTTCTTGGTTTAATACAATATGAGGATGTATTCCTCCAAGTGCTGATATTCCACCGACTTCGTTCAGAAATGTATGGGATAGATTACCAAGAATTATCTCATCACCTCGGTTACAGTGAGCCAATATAGAGACAAGATTGCCCTGGGTTCCACTTGAAACAAGCAATGCTGATTCCTTTCCAACAATTGCCGCAGCAGTCTTTTCCAGTCTGTTGACCGTGGGGTCTTCTTCAAACACATCATCACCTAATTCGGCTTCGAATATTGCCTTTCGCATTTTCTCTGTCGGTAGTGTGACTGTATCACTTCTTAAATCAATTATTCTGAACTTTTTGTTTCCCATTTTTACTACTAAATGATTTCTTTACCAGTCCAACAATATGTGCAGAGTTGTTTCTTTGATAATCCGGTTGCCAAAATCATATCTTCTAATCTTTGATATCTCAGCGATGTTATATTCAGTTCTTTTTCCATCTGTTTGAGCATTTTTTTATATTCTTTTGAATCTGTGTCAAGGTAGGGTGTGATGTCCTTTGGATGGTGTCCAAACATTTGTTTTAAAACTCTTCGGGCAAAGAGTTCGTCAAGTGTTCTGGTTGAAAAGAGAAATTTGCAGGGGAACATCAAAGCGGGACAAGCCGGTCTTACATGTATCTCTTTTGCGCCGGCGTTCCATAACTTAACCAGCAGGTAATTTTTTAATTGTGTTCCTCTTACGATAGAGTCCTCGGTTATTGCGATTTTTTTATTTTTAATTAAGGATTCCACCGTGATTTGTTTCATAAGTGCCACCAAATTTCTTATTTCCTGAGAAGGTGGGACATAACTTCTTGCCCATCCCGGTGTGTATTTCAAAAGGGGGATTCTAACGGGCACTCCTGATTCGTAGGAATAACCATGGGCATAAGCAGTTCCTGAGTCAGCAATTCCGGCGACCATATCAACATTTACATTGTCCTTCCGCGCCATTAATCTGCCCGATTCCTCTCTGAATTCCTCAACATTTTTGTCTTCATATTCAGATGCCGGGAATCCTGTATAGACAAATAAGAATGTGCACAATCTCAAATCATTGGTGGGTTTTTTAATTTGTTTTATGTTAGTTTCGGTTAATAAAAGTATTTCACCCGGTCCTAAAAATTTTTCGGTCTTGAAACCTAAATTCTTATAAGAACAGGTTTCCGAAACTACAATTTTATCACTATTACGGGTTGCCAGAATTAAGGGAGTCCTTCCGTATTTATCGCGCACCGCATAGATTCCTTCTTTTCCTAAAAGTAAAAGGGACATTGAACCTTCAATTTGACTGAACATATACACAATACCATCAATCAGCTCTTTGCCTTTATTTATGAGATGGGCGACAAGTTCAATCTGATTTACCCGATCGTCATAAACTTCTGTTAAAACAATTCCTTCCTGAATTAACTTTCTGGCAATTTCATTTTGGTTATCAATGTAGCCGGTGCCACATATTGCATACTCACCAAATTTTAATCTCATAATCAATGGTTGTGTATCGCGATCGCTTATAACGCCCAAGCCCGCATTCCCATGCATTTGCATAAAGTCAATATCTTCATAAAATCTTGATTTGAATTGAGCCTTGGCAATGCTGTGAATTTTTTTCGTTATTTTTTTGCCATCATAAATTGCAATTCCACCATATTCGGTGCCAAGGTGCGAATGATAATCTGTTGCATAAAAGAGATTTTCTTTGCAATCTTTTCTTGAAATTAAACCAACAATACCACTCATACGCTATTATACTCAATTAAATATTTTTTGCAAGATAGATATTATCAAAGGAAATATAAGTCTTCACGCCGCTGCTTGAAAATATCATTATGCGGTGTTACTTTTTTATCGAGGGCAATTAGAGGATCAATCTCTACTACTTTCACACATTCTTCATCACCAACTCTTATTAAGATCTCACCGTTTGGCGCGACGATTTGACTCCTGCCAATAAATTTAAGTTTTTTTGTTCCACGGTCTTCAACCCCAGTTCTATCAGCAAGTATCGTGAAAATGCGGTTTTCTACTGATCTTGTGACCATGGCATCGGGGCAGAAATGTAAGACAAGATTTGCTGGAAGGACAACAATCTGGGCACCTTTCAATGCAAGGGTTCTCATTGCCTCAGGATAAATATAATCAAAGCAAATCAAAATTCCAATCTTTACTCCTTTGTATTCAAAGACCTGATAGGGAAGATTGCCAGGTGTAAATATGAACCATTCTTCAAAAAAGAGGTGGGTCTTACGATAATGTCCAATAATTCCTTCAGAAGAGAGTAGGATTGCCGAGTTATATATATTGTCATTATCCTTTTCCGCAAATCCGTAAGCGATTGCACAATTTTTCTTTTTACATAGATCCAAAATAAAATCATAGGTCTCAGCATCTTTTTTCGGCTCTGCCATTTCTACCAGTTCTTCTTTATTTAAGAAAAGATAGCCGGTATTAAATAACTCGGGCAAAACAATTAGGTCAGCAGTAACATTGCTTAAAAGATTATCTACCTTTTCAAAATTTTTTTCTTTGTTACCAAAGTCGGGGCTGAATTGAACAAAACCTATCTTCACAGATATTTTTGAATTGCTTTCAGGCGTGAGCCTGATATAATTTTTGAAAAAGATAGCAACTGGATAATCTCTTCATCTTTTTTTATTATTCCAATTAAATAATCCTTTGCTTGTGTGATTTCCGGATAAGGAAATATCTCGTTGGTGGTAACAATTCCGTATACTTTTTCAACCTTAAACCCTATGAGTGCATTATTGATTTCGGAGATAATGACTTCAAATTCTTTCCCTTGTTCAATATCCAAAAATATTGGTAGGTCAAAGATGTATAATCTTTTCCCGCGAAATTCACAAAATCCTGCAAGATTCTTCGGTAACTTCTCATCAAAATTGATTTTCTTCGGACGCAGGATTTCCTTCACCTCGCTAATATCGGTTGCCATTTTTATTTTACCTATCTGATAATAGAGATAATAGTTCACTTTTTCAATTGATTGATTATTTCATTCAATTTTGAGACAACCTGCGAAAGTATTTGGGCAGTAGAAGTAAACTGTTCCATTGAAGCGGTTTGTTGTTCTACTGCTGCCGAGACTTCTTCGGTTGCCGCAGCAGTATCAGCTGCAACCTGGGCAACCTGTTCTACTTTTTTAACCAATTCCTTCGTATGGGTTAACTGGTTTGCAGCTGCATCATTTATTCTACCTATCATATCGGTAACCAGATTTACTGCCTTAACAATGCCAGTAAATTCTTCTTCAGTTTGACTTGCAGATATGTTTGCTTCATCTATTTTTCCTCGCTCAAGGTTTAGAAGATTATTGAGTTCTTCGGTTGTTCTATTTATTTCATTAATTAGATTTTCTACCGTTGTTGAAGAACGTTGAGTTTCATTTGCAAGATTTCTGATTTCATCCGCAACAACTGCAAAACCCTTTCCCTGTTCGCCCACCCTGGCTGCTTCAATTGCTGCGTTCAAAGCAAGGAGGTCGGTTTGTTCTGTAATTCCTTGAATAATATCAACAATTTTTTTAATCTCTGTAGCCTGATCCCGCAGTTTTGCCATTTTTTCCTCAGTTAATTTTGTTTGTTCAAAGATATCTTTAAGAATTTTTGCCTGCTGGACTGTAAATTCCATTCCTTTTTTAGCTGATTCCGTTGTTCTTCTTGAAGACACATTTGCCATTTTTACCTGGGAAGAGATTGATGTCGTAAGATTATCAAGTTCTTCAATAGAGTGTGCGATTGATGTGATTGCCTCTGATTGGTCCTGGGCTCCTTTGGCAATATGCTGGACGGTGGAAGAAACTTCTTCAAGAGATGCGTTCATCTCTTCAGAAGCAGAAGAAAGGTCTTCAGCGGAACTCCTGATCTCTTTACTTAAACTTTCTATTTCTTCAAGTGAAGAGCCAGTTCTGGTGAAGAATTCATTGCAGGTGTAGTAAATTTGTTTTAGCAAGGGAATACAATTTAAGTGTTCTACATTATCCGATTTCTCAAAAATTTTTCTTTTGAATTGATTTAGAATGGTATTGAGTGAAATAGTGATAATGAACCCCACAAGAATTGAAACAATTAGTAAAATGGCAAATAATTGTATTGATTGGATAAGTGATAGGGGTGAAAACAGACTGAGCATATATGCAGACGGTGCAAAAAAGGAAAGGATTATTTCCAGACCAAAATGATAACTGCTTTCTTCTTTTTCAAACAGGAGCTTTTTGAGGTGGTACTGGATTATACCTGCAAATAAGGCTGCAATCAAACCATAAACAGAAAGCGACAGTAATGTATCAGAATAATGATGGTAAAGCAATCCCGAAATTATAAATCCCAAAAGTGTGGTAAAGAAAAAGAATTGAAAGATTCTTTTTGCGGAGTGTTTAAATCCGAAAAACAGATTGTAGAAAAGGTTTATGGCAATAATGATTAAATAAACGGTGTAGTTACCTTGAACTAACATTAATTTTCGGGCAACCGGTAAAAAAATAAAAGCCTGAATTAAAAAACCCAAAAAGGGAAACAAATTTTTATTTATTTTCATTTTTTAACCTCCATTCCGTGAGCGTTTTTAAGGCTTGGTTTAATTTTATGATTCCAATCAACCTTCCTTTATATTCAATTATTCCATCAAGAAATTTTTGTTCTTCTGCATTAAAACAATCAGGCAGGGCAAACGACTGGCATTCAGAAGATTTTATTATTTCTATGTCTGAATCTACCAGAAATCCTGTTTTTTCACCACCGGATGTGATAACTATGCACACCTGAAAATTGGTTATTGCTGAACTGATATTTAGGAGATTTTTTAAATTGACCACGGGAATTGATTCTCCCCTTAAATTTATAACTCCTTCAAAATATTTTGGTAGATGTGAGACCGGCACTATAGCAAAATCGTGCAAAATCTCAAATATGGTATCAAGGTCAATGCAATAAAATTCATTACCTACGGCGAACACTGCATAGCCTTTCTCTGTCTGCAGGTCGCTTATAACTGAGTTTAAAACTGAACTGGATTCTTTGTCTGTAGTTATTTTCTTATCATTTTTTTTCGGTTTTATAGCCACACACAGGCTCCTTTTAAAAAATTTTCAATATAGATTTTCAAATTCCCGGGATGGGAGCGTTCAATATGCATAACCATAGTTCAATTATCTATAAATTTTTGTCCTTGTCAAGCATAATTTTTCTGCTTGACATTTAAGTGTATTTAAATATAATAACCAAATGAATTTTCAGCGGGCATCATTGAGAGAGGTCCAGCGATATCTCAATGAAATTGCACGCTATTTTATTGAAAAATCAGGTGCAAAAAGCATCACTATATATACTTATGATCTAAAAACAAAATTATTGCACCGTTTAATTGCCGTTGGTAAAAATATAAATTTAAAAAATGCTGAAATATTAAAATTGGGCAGAGACATGCCTATTCCAAAATTTTCAAAAAAGTTTTTTTCTCTGAACAAAAAGAATGAATATAAACTATTTGATAATATTCCGGGCAGGATTCTGTTTTTCCCGGTCAAATTCAATGGAGATATTATTGGTTTATTGATCGTTCAATTCCCGAAGAAAAAATTAAATGCTAAACAGATAGCAAAAATAAACAAAGAATTGCGGATGCTTGGAATTTGTCTTCATAGTTATGCAGTTCTTAAAACCATGAGTGATGAGGTACATGGATTAAAAATGGTGGATGACATAAATCGGATTGTCGCCACAGAGTTAAATCCGGAAAGACTTTACAATAAAATGTACGAACAGGTAAAGCGAATTGTCAGGGTAAGAAATTTAAGGATTGATCTTTATGACCAGGAAAGGCATAGTTTGAACCCGGTGTTTTTTATTCACAATGGAAAACGTGTAGATAAACACCCAACAGTAAGTATTAATAATTCAATGATTCTTTCTGAAATTTATAGACAAAAGAAAGTTATGTTGACCGCAGAATATAAGAAATTATTAAAGAAGTTTAACAGAGCCAATTTGTCGTCGGATATGGAGGTCGATTCTTTTATCGCACTTCCCCTTATGATTAGAGATAATTTCCTTGGTATTATAATGTGCTGGGACAAATATAGAAAGAATATCTTTACGAACAGCGTGGTTAAGTTTTTAAAACTTATGGCAGGACAATCTGCAATTGCAATTTATAATGCACGTTTATTTGAACAATTGAATAAGGCGATTAATGATTTAACCTTGCTTTATCAAATTGAGTATCACATCAGCAGTATATTGAGTATTGAAGAACTATTGAAGACTGCAGTAAATTTGATTGATTCGGCTTTGGGAAACCTTATAACCACGATATTAATTCCGGATGAAAAAAATGAGAGACTTGAAATAAAGGCAATAACTCCCAATGTCAAGATAAAACCCGGATTTGAATACGTACCATTAAATCGTGGCATTGTTGGTGAAGCAATGAAGACAAAGCGATTGATATATGTGGCAGATGTAGAAAAAGATGATAGATATGTTTCAGCAATTGAAGGTGTAAGATCGGAAATAGCAATCCCGCTTATTTCAGGGGCAAAGATTCTGGGGGTGATAGATTTTCAGAGCAAGCTTAAAGATCGTTTTGATTTGATGACGATAGATCTGCTTGATGATATTGCCCACAGAATTGCGACATTTCTTGAGAATGCGATCCTTTACGAAGAAATAGAAAAAAGTTACGCGGAGACGATAAAGGCATTTGTTCTGGCGATGGAAGTGAAAGATTCGTATACCCGTGGACATTCCGAACGGGTGACCGAACTGGCAATGAAGTTGGCAGACAAAATTGAAATTGCTGATGGTAGAAAGAAATTACTTTACTGGGCTTGTCTACTGCATGATATAGGGAAAATTGGGATAAGTGAAGCGATATTGAATAAACCGGGTGCGCTTGATGAATTTGAATTTTCTGAAATCAAAAGGCATCCAGTTGAAGGAGCAAAGATGCTTGAACAGATTGAGGGTCTAAAAGGTGTTGTGCCGATAATAAGACATCACCACGAGAATTATGATGGTACAGGTTATCCAGATGGTTTGAAAGGGGATGAGATTCCTTTAGAATCAAGGATTCTTGCGGTCTGCGATGTTTATGATGCAATGACAACTATTCGTTCTTATCGCAAGCCGTTTTCTAATGAAGGGGCCATGGAAGCGATTAAATCCTTTAGTGGAACGAGACTTGATCCTGATATTGTTAGAAAATTTTTAAAAATGATGGAAGAAAAACACAGGAGGTAATAAATGACAAGGAGAAATTTTCTTAAATCACTTGGTTTTTTTATAAGCACTTTTTTATCTTTTAAAAGTTTACCTAAATTTTTATGGGCCGGTAAATGGGAACATTCAAAAAAGAACTTCTGGCAGAATGGTAAATTTGTTCAGAAGTCGGTGGACCTTTCTTTATATAATTCAGGGAAGATTAAAGCAAAGATTGATGGAAAATGGCAGGTATATAATCTTATTGAAGCGAATAAAGAATTCATAGAATGGAATCTGAAAAGAAGGCTTGAATTTATTGACAATATAAAGACTGGTAAAATGCCGGAACTGGGCGGTCCGCATTCGGGTGTCGTTGCGACTTATGGCCTTAAAAGATTTGATTCGCAGTTTTCTTTAAATAACGCAGTAAAAGGAACTGGTCTTGCACCAAAGGATGAAAAATTAGACGAAGCAATTGAACTTTTGAAAAGTACTTTTGATAAAAAAATGCCTGAGAAAATGGATGTGTTGAGATCGCTATATGAAAATGCTGATTTTTTTGATTGGCGAAAACAGACTTCGCTTGAATTATATACCACAGATGATTTTGAGACCCATACTTTTTTAAATATAATGGAGAATCCTGTTGCAACAATTGTATTTATGGATATACCAACCTATGAATTGAGGACGATTGCCCGTGTTATCCACCCTGACGACGATGCCGCACTACCTTCTGAAAAAAAATTATTGCAGTTTGTAAACCTTGCCCACGAGTATATGCATGGTAAATTTCCCAGAGTATTTCCTCTCCTGTTATTTTACATAGTTGAAGTGTTTGATAATACCCCTGGTTCAAAACGGGGTATAAAGGTAGTCCCTGAGTTACCTTCAGAGTAAAGGGAATTTCTTTAATTTTTCATAAATTGGTCCGGAGGGCTGAAGTGTTGATTTAAATAAGATAAATTCTTTTACATCAAATTCATCGATTTTAATCGGTTGACTTATAATATCTTCCACATTGCATGGTGTTTTTATCCTTCCGATTGTAAGATGAGGATGGAATTTCTTTTCTTCTTTTTTAATTCCGATTTTGTATAACTCATTTTCTATGTCTATAGCCAGTTTAATCAACTCATCGGACCCCTGAATCACGCCAACCCACAAAACTCTTGGATTTCTTATCCCGGGAAAACAGCCAATATTTTCCAGAGACATTTTGAATGATTTTGTTTTGCCACTGATCGTTGATAGCAATGGAATCATTCTTTCCAATTTTTTTTCATCAATTTCGCCCAGAAACTTCAAAGTGATATGAAGATTTTGAAATTCAACCCACTTTATCGGCAGGTTTTTCTTTTTCTGTTCGGTGATCAATGTCCAGATGGGTTTTCTTTCTTTTTCTGGTATCTCAACGGCAATAAATGTTCTCATTCTTCCTCCTCGAGCATTTGAATTAATAATCTCAATGCCTGCTCACAAGCCTTTTCCCTTATCTGCTGGCGGTTTCCAGAAAAAATATTTTTTTTTACTTTTATTTTTTTATTTAAAATAACTCCAATGTAAACAAGACCAACGGGTTTATTTTTTGTTCCACCACCCGGACCGGCAATGCCAGTTATTGCGATACCAGCATCAGTGCCCATAATCCTTTTTATGCCCATTGCCATCTCGCTTGCAGTTTGTTTACTCACCGCACCAAAATTTTTTAGTGTTCTTTTTTTAACACCGATAATTTTATTCTTGATTTCATTTGAGTATGCAATTATACCACCCTTAAAATAATTTGAACTTCCAGGGACGGTGGTGATGATACTGCCCAGCATGCCACCGGTACAGGATTCACAGACACTCAAAATAAGATTTTTCTTTGACAGCATTTCTCCTAATTTTTTTGCCAACTTATTCATAAATAACAAATTATGTCGGGTATCTTTCTACTTTAAAAAAATTTCTAAGTTTTTCACAAAAATTTTAAAATATTCAATATCAGGAAAAACACTTGAGAAGATTTTTACTGCTAACGGAATTGCTTCTTCAGCAGGGAGGCAATATTGCATACTTGCAAATTTGCCACGGAATTTTTTTACTTCTTCTTTGACATTTTTGTTCCTTATAATTACATCGGCAATCATTTCGGCAAGACTGCCAAAGTCTTTTTCTTTCATTCCAAACCTTGTCATCTCCTGAACACCCATTCTCACACCACTGGCATCAAGAAAACTTTCGTCATCAGGTAAAGCCTGATAATTTGTAATTATATTATTATTTTCCAACCTGCGTGCCAGTTCATTACCGCTACCATATTTCTTTACTCTTATCACGACCTGATGTGTCTCTGTGTACCCTTCTTTTTCGTCTCCTTCAACATCTATACCGCAATCCTTTAATGCACGGGCAAATGCCTTAGCATTTTTTATGACCTGGGTCTGGTATTCTTTTTTAAAGGCATTCATTTCATAGGTTGCCATAAGTAATGCGAGTAAGGTTCCTAAATGGTGATTGCTTGTTGAACCCGGGAATGCCCTGCTCTTTATTTCAATCCAGAGTTTTGAGAAAGGTGAATCCTTTGTAATTGTAGAGGCAATAACACCTCGCTGAGGTCCAAAAAAAGTTTTATGGGTACTGCCGGTGACGATATCGGCACCTTCTTTAAATGGCTCCTGGAATGCACCATATAATCCTAAAACATGTGCCATATCAAACATTAATACAGGTCTTGGAGCCCAGGTTTTTACAATATTGTATACAAACTCAACCGGCTCCCGATGTAAAAACATACTCTTTCCGAAGACAATTAACTCTGGTCTTTGTTTTTGCAGGATTTCGGCAATTTTATCCAGATCTGCTTTATGCATACAATCTTGCCTTACTGGAAAGTTTAATACATTTTCTTTACCGGTGGCGGGATCTTCTTCTACATAGTTGAATAATGCACCCATGGGTTGGGAACTGAGATGTCCGCCTTTATTTAAATCATTATTCATAACGAGTTTTAGTCTGCGCAATGGTTCACCTAATTTTCTATCACGATTTATAAACTTTACCATTGCCTTAAAAACCACCTCATTTGACATCTGCCCACTGATAGGTCTTAATTCAATGCTCGGACAGCCAAAATATTCTGCCATTTCCTTTCTCAATTCTTCTTCAACATCTCTGATAAAATCAGTTCCCTGATAAAAATAAATTTCTTCACCCTTCATCGTCCGGTGTTCTGCATACCTTCCCGAAGGGTCGGAGATTTCACACAGTTTGACTAATAAACTCGGCGTCGTTTCAGAGGGAATCAAATTTATACATTCTCTCTGGCGCCAGAGATTATTCTTTTCAACTCTTTCCACTAAATTTTTAATCTTTTCTGAAAGAACCGTCAATTTACCTCCTTGCTCTTTAAATTATATCCGTTTTTTTAATTCAGTCAATTATTTTAAAACCCGACTCCTCTCTACTTTCCTCACCCTTTCATGGGGGAAAAAAAAGAGCCTGCCCTGAATCCTGACCTGTCCCTGATTTACATCAGGGCGGGCTGTCAGGACAGGTTCATTTCAGGGTGAAAGGTGAGGAAAATCCCGAAATAATCACCCTACTCATTATCCCCTCCCATCAAGGGAGGGCAGATATTTATTATTGCGGTTATTTATAAGTTATTCAATTTAATTTTAGTGTAGAATATTGAAGCTCCACAATCCTTTCAAATATTGTGCATTTGAGTTTCAAAAATGTGGAGAGAATTTAGTGTTAACACTTGATTATAATATTTATTCGCCGAATGAGTATTTACCGTAGGCGCTTGACTTATGTTTTTTCTTTTGTAAAATTAAAGTTATGGAAACAAAAATGATAAAAAGATTTTTATTTATCACACTTTTGATATTATGGATAGTCCATTGCGCTGGGACAGGAAATAATCCACCCGATGCGCCTGTAAAACCTACTGGACTCAGTTATGGATATCCAGATTCTATATACAACTTTTCAAGTTTAGCCAATGATCCCGATGGGGATAATGTTGCGATTAGATTTTCCTGGGGAAATGGTGATACATCCTCCTGGAGTAATTATGTTGCCAGTAATTCTCCAGTATCGTTATCTTATTCCTTTGGCGATACAGGAAGATATAGCATTACTGCCCAGGCAAAGGATGAGGGTAATGCGTTTTCCAACTGGTCTGCAGCCCATACAATCAGGATTTTGCTCTACGGTGCTAATAACTACCCCGATGCCCCAGTAAAACCGTCAGGACCATCAACAGGCAAACCGGATAGTTTTTATTCATTTTCAACTTATGCCTATGACCCGGATGGTGATAGTATTTCAATCCGGTTTTCCTGGGGTGATGGTGATACATCTGCCTGGAGCAATTATGTGGCTAATAATGCTACAGTAATTGATTCACACGCATGGAGCACGCAGGGAAATTATTATATAAATGCACAGGCAAAGGATATCCATGGTGCGCTCTCACCATGGTCCGCAATAAAGAGTATTGCAATCGTAACCAATTATCCACCAAATACACCTTCAACGCCTACTGGACCATCAACTGGATTTGTAGATAGTTCATATTTGTTTTCATCAACAGCCACTGACCCCGAAGGGGATACAATCTCAATCCGGTTCTCCTGGGGTGATGGTGATACATCTGCCTGGAGTTATTATGTTTACGGTGGCAGCCCGGTCCATATGTATCATTCCTGGCAAAATCCCGGTACTTATTACATCAAAGCCCAGGCAAAGGATGGTAAAGGTGCTTTATCAAATTGGTCTGGCAGCAAACAGATTACAATTTCCTCAACAACAAACCACCCACCAAATAAGCCATCAACTCCAATAGGTCCTACAGTTGGTTATGTTGATTCTGTTTATTACTACACTTCATCCGCGGTTGACCCTGATGGTGATAGTATTGCGATAAGATTTGATTGGGGAGATGGAACGATTTCTGAATGGAGTAATTATTTTACGAGCGGTTCTTCAATTTCACTATCCCATTTCTGGACATATCCAGGCTTTTATTACATAAGTGCCCAGGCAAAGGATAAGAAAGGTGCCCTTTCAGGATGGTCTGATACTCTTGAAATCAGGATTTATTGGTAAGTATTTTCTTCAATTCATTGTTTATGTAATCTTCCATAGCGGATGTGCTCAATATTTTTGAACCTTTTTCCGCAAGGTCTTTAGTTCGGTAGCCTTTCTCAAGCACATTGCTGACTGCATTTTCAATTGCTTTGGCAATGTGAGTTTCATTTAAAGAATATCTGAATAAGAGGGCGAGGGAAAGGATTATTCCACAGGGATTAGCGATATTCCTGCCGGCAATACCCGGGGCACTTCCGTGCACTGGTTCAAATAGTCCTGAATTTTTCCCAACGCTTGCCGAAGGCAACATACCAATGGAAAATATTAACTTATTCAAGGTATCAACATTAGCCCTGGTACTTGCAACGACAATATCGGTATGCACACCCGACCGGTTACAGTCATCCCGTACGCTTTTAGATATACCGTTACCTTACCCATGCCATCGGTCTCTGACGTCTTCTTTCATTAACTACACCTCCTTTCTTATTCGGCTAATTACCGGGATGATTGTTCAAAAAAAAGACCCACCTTTTATGGTGGGTCTTTCGCTGAACTCTATACACGTTTAGAGCCATGAAAGACCCCCAAGTAGGATAAGTATAATAACGACGGATAATGATTGTGTTATCTCATTGGTAATTGTATTCTCCATTTTGGTGGTTGTTTTATTTAAAGGATGTTTGCTATTTTTAGTTCTCACACCTCTTTTCTTTGTTTTACTATTAGGGTATGTGTTCTGAGACGGCTGGTTAAAGATTCTGTTCATCTCAATACCCATAGGCGTGGTGACAGGTACCCCTTCGGGTGTGAACCTGTCTTCCATTTCTTTTTCTTCATTATTCATTGTAACCTCCTTTCATTCATTTTTATTTAAAAAAAAAGCCCACCGGTTCTGGTGGGCCTTATCGCTCCAATAAATAAATCAGGCTGACATAAGGCCCAGCCTCCTGATGGCTATAAGGATAACTAACAAACTATTTTTGCTGAAATTATTTGAAATATATTTTTTCATGGTAGCATTATATCCAAAATCTCTATTTTGTCAAGTATTATTTGCAATTTTATGCAGATGCTGATTTTACCTGCATTTGCGGGCTTATCTGGTTTTTAATTTTTGTAAAAAATTGTAGTATATTTTCAAAAATTATTAATAGTAGTAAGGGAATGTAGAAATTAACAAGGCTTAAGTGTAAGATATAAAACCTATTGACTTTTATCAGGTGATAGATAATATTATAAGCTTATGAATACGGCAGTGGTTGGTCTCCAATGGGGTGATGAAGGTAAGGGAAAGGTCGTTGACTATCTGGCAAAGGACTTTGATATAAATATTAGATTCCAGGGTGGACCCAATGCAGGGCATACGGTCTGGCGTGATAAAAACAAATATGTATTCCACCAAATTCCGAGTGGAATATTAAATAAAAATACAATTGCATTTATTGGTGCGGGATGTGTATTTGACCCGGCAATATTTTTTGAAGAACTCAATGAACTTAAAAAATTTGATTCGGAAATTGAAAAAAGAATAAAAATATCCCGTTTCTGCCATTTGATACTTCCTTATCATATACTCCTTGATAAGATAAAAGAAGAAACCACACACGGGATAGGGACGACCAAAAAGGGGATAGGTATTGCCTACGAAGATAAATATGCCAGAATAGGAATAAGATTGGGTGATTTGTATTATCCAGAAAACTTAGAAAAAAAATTGAGGTTGAATATATCAAGAAAGAATCTTATTTTAATGGAGATATACCATGCGGAACCACTCTCTGAGAATGAGGTTATTGATAAGTGTTTTGAATATGCGTACAAACTAAAATCATTTATCGTTGATGACGGTAATTTTATAAGACAGATCATATCCGAAGGTAAAAAGATTCTTTTTGAAGGGGCGCAGGGTGCACTTCTTGATGTAAATTTTGGAACCTATCCTTATGTCACTTCTTCGCATACAATAACCGGTGGTCTATTTGTTGGTGCTGGTGGTGTACCGTTGAATCTTGAACGCGTGATTGGTGTTTCCAAGGTATATACAACAAGGGTTGGTATGGGTCCATTCCCTACAGAAGATAAAGGCGAGTTTGGAGAGAATTTAAGAAAATATGGAAATGAATACGGGGCAACAACTGGAAGACCACGACGTTGCGGTCCATTTGACGCTTCCGTTGTAAAATATGCGGCGCGGTTAACCAATGCGAAAGAGTTATTCTTAACCAAACTTGATGTCTTATCTAATTTTGAAACATTGAAGATTGCGGTTGGTTATTCAAACGCAAAAGAATTTGATCCATTTATTGCAGATGAACTTTTACCCGTATATGAAGAAATACCTGGATTTAAAAAAGATATATCAGGGATTAGAACATATGAAGACTTGCCTTCCGAGGCAAAAGAGTATATAAAATTGATTGAACATTATACCGGGCTAAAGGTAACATACATATCAGTCGGTGCCTCCAATGAGGCCGTGATTAAGAAATTCTGATTATTAACCTCAAATTTAACCTTTAAACAATTTCGTTGTCTAAAAGGTGGAAATAAAAATGAGGAGGTGATTAATATGAAGAACACTCTAAAACTTTGGGAGCCTTTTCAGGATTTGGTAAGGTTTGATGATGAGTTTGACCGCTGGTATGATTCAATGGTCAGGAGATTTTTTGCCCCGGAAGTTAGAAACTGGATGCCGGCAATAGATATTGCCGAGAATAACGGCAATATTGAGGTGCGGGCTGAAATACCGGGCGTGAATAAGGACGACCTCAAGGTTACGGTGGAAGGCGATGTTCTATCAATAACTGGTGAGCGGAAACAGGAGTCTGAGACGAAAGATAAGAAATTCCACAGGATTGAACGCTACTATGGAAAATTCTCCCGCACGATTAACCTTCCATATGCAGTGGAGGCTGATAAGGTTAAGGCAACATATAAAGATGGTATTCTGACCGTAACCTTACCAAAGCCTGAATCGGCAAAGACAAAAGAGATTGAAGTGGAAGTGAAATAAACTTCCACAGGGGTCGGTTCTGCCGACCCCCTTTTATTTTAATGTGTCATTAATAAATACTTGACTTTTTATTTTTTATTTGTATAATTTATTATGCCACAATCAAAATATAAGGTAAAAAAAGTCAGGCAACAAAAGATCCGGGAGTTGATCCAGTCAAAAGAGATTTCAACTCAAGAGCAACTTGTTGCTGAACTTCAGAAGCATGATGTTCTGGTTACTCAGGCAACGCTTTCAAGAGATTTGCGCGAGATTGGAGTTATAAAAGTTTCCAAGGGGCTCGGTGATTATGTATATAAAATTGCTGACGAAGTTAGTTCTTCAGAGAAAGAATTGAAGAATAAATTTTTAAATTTTGTCAGGGATATAAAAGAAACAGGAAATTTGATTTTAATTAAAACACCACCCGGAGAGGCACAGGGCGTGGCACGGGTCATTGACCTTGCCGAGATGGAACATATCCTTGGTACCGTTGCCGGCGATGATACAATCCTGGTTGTTGTTGATTCAGCCGATAATACAAAAAAAGTAAAAAAGCGATTTCAAGATTTGTTGATTAAACCAAAGACCGAATAATATCTCTATCTTCTGTTCATCACCATTTTGGCATTTTCATCCCGACATTCACAGGGGTTGAATCGGCTTACGCTGACCACGTGGTGGCACCTTAACTGTTCTTCCTGTCCTTATGATAATTCGCCTTTAGAGGATTAGTATTATTCCGCAAGGCTAAAGCCTTGCCCTACATTAGAATTGTTTTTTAGCATGTAGGGCAAACCTTTAGAGGCTGTGTTGCAATTAGTATTTGTCATGCTGAACAATGTCATGCCGAATTTATTTCGGCATCTCATTCTATTTTCAAGATCCAGAAACAAGTTCGGGGCGGCGTCTGAAAAATCCACTCTTTGTCCTACAGTCTTTATTTTCAGTTAAAAGATTTCATCGGTAAATTTTTAGGCATTTAGGTATTTGAGATTTTTAGGCATTTATTTTTCCCCTTGACATTCTTTCAATTTTTAATATAATTATTCACTTTTTATGAATAATTATGCAAAAGGGAGGCATAATGAAAAAGGTCTTACTCGCCTATTCAGGCGGTCTTGATACGACGGTGGCAATCAAACTGATAGAAGAGAACTATCAGGCACAGGTTGCCACCCTGACTGTTGATGTGGGGCAGAATGAGGACATACAGGAGATAAGGGACAAAGCCCTGACGATTGGTGCGGTTCAGGCATTCATCTATGATGCCAAAGAAGAATTTGTCCGGGATTATATCATTCCGGCACTAAAGGCAAATGCCTTTTATGAAGGAGCCTATCCGCTTGCCACTGCACTTGCCCGACCATTGATTGTTAAACATCTTGTAAAGATTGCTGAAAGGATTGGTGCTGATTACATCGCCCATGGCTGCACCGGCAAAGGTAATGACCAGGTCCGTTTTGAATGCGGGGTTGCCGCATTGAATCCAGATTTGAAGGTAATTGCACCAATGCGCGAATTCAATCTCAAACGCGATTATGAGATGGAGTATGCAAAGAAGCATAATATTCCTGTTGAAGAGAAGAAATCGGTTTATTCAATAGATGAGAATCTCTGGGGAAGGAGTATTGAATGCGGACCGATTGAAGATGAAACACAGGAACCACCTGAAGATGCATTTTTGTGGACAAAATCCTCACAGGAAGCAACAAATGAGCCTGAATATATTGAGATAGAATTTAAACAGGGGGTGCCGGTTTCTTTAAATGGCGTCGCGATGAGCCTTCTTAATCTGATAATACAATTAAATGAAATTGGTGGGAAACACGGCATCGGCAGGATTGACCATATTGAATCGCGACTCGTTGGAATAAAATCCCGTGAGGTCTATGAGGCACCCGCCGCAGTCATTCTCATCAAGGCACACCAGGATTTGGAAAAACTGGTTCTGACCAGGGATGTTTTACATTTCAAGCCTGTGCTTGAGAATTTGTTTTCGGACTTGGTTTACAATGGCCTCTGGTTCAGTCCGTTGCGCCAGGCAATCTCGGCATTTATTGAAGAAACCCAGAAAAATGTCTCTGGGACAGTCAGGATGAAATTGTATAAAGGTTCGGCAACGGTTGTGGGTCGTTCATCAGAAAAAGGACTCTATTTAAAGAATCTTGCGACCTATGAAGGAATAGATGAATTTGACCAGACACATTCCAAGGGATTCATTGAGATATGGTCATTGCCGCTTAAAGTTTATGCAAAGGTCTCGGCGGAACAAAAAGTGTTTTCAGAGTCAGAAAAACCAGTTGTCCAGGTACCAACAATATAGGAGAAAAAAATGTCTGATGAAAAGAAAAAATCAAAAATCCCGTACATAAAGCAAAGGGTTCCGGGAAAGAACGGAAGTAAGATTATTGAAATGGAAGAGAAATATCTTGCTACCACGACCAAACATCTTCCCCTTGTCATAAAAAAAGGGAAAGGTTCAATCGTTGAGGACCTTGATGGAAATAAATTTATTGATTTTACGACCGGAGTGTGTGTGACAAATATTGGCATTGGACATCCGAAGGTCCTGAAGGCAATCAAAAATCAGGTTAAAGATTTTATTTATTTTGCGGGAACCGATTTTTCGTATGAGGTGCAGGCAAATCTTGCAAAGCATTTGACCGAAATCACACCGGGAAAATTCCCTAAAAAGGTCTTTTTTGCCAATTCCGGGGCAGAGGCGGTTGAGGCGGCAATAAAGATTAGTAAGTGGTCAACAAAACGGAACCAATTCATAGGATTTATCGGTGGATTCCATGGCAGGACCATGGGTGCCAATGCATTTATGGGCTGTAAGGTGGTCCAGCGTGAAAGGTATTTTCCAATGATGCCTGGGGTCTGGCAACTGCCTTATGCCTATTGCTATCGGTGTGCATACCATGAGGAGTATCCAAAGTGTGGTATCTGGTGTGCAAAGATAATTGAAGAGATATATTTTAAGCAACTTGTTTCACCAGAAGAGATTGCCGGAATACTTGTTGAACCGATACAGGGTGAGGGTGGATATGTTGTACCACCGGATGAGTTTATCCAGGAGTTGAGAAAGATAGCGACAAAATATGGTATCCTCTTGATTGATGATGAGGTACAGACCGGGTTGGGGAGGACCGGGAAATTCTTTGCAATAGAGTATACGGGTGTTATTCCGGATATTATCACGGTGGCAAAAGGGCTGGCATCAGGATTACCAATCGGCGCGGCGATCTACGATGCAAAATTTGATTTCAAGGTAAAAGGTGCCCATTCAAATACCTTCGGCGGCAATCCAGTATGTTGCGCTTCTGCGCTGGCAACACTGGAAGTGATAGAAGAAGAGCAACTGGTTGCTGCAGCAAATGAAAAAGGGAAATATATGAAAAAGCGGCTTGAGGAACTGAAGTCAAAATATGAATTCATCGGTGATGTGCGGGGGCGGGGAATGTTTATCGCCTGTGAATTTATTACCGACCCATTTACCAAGAAACCGAATGCAGAACTTGCTGAATATATCACCGAATACTGCTTCCAGAAAGGACTTATCCTTATGCCCTGCGGATTTTCTTCCATCCGATTTGTTCCTGCTTTAAATATTCCGATGAGCCTGCTTGAAAAAGGATTTGATATATTTGCAGCAGCCTGTGCTGAGGCCGCAAATAAATATGCGAAAATCAAGAGTGCATAAGAACGAAAAAAATCCCGTCTGGCAGAGAAGGGTCAAAAGAAGAGTATGTCGTCGGGTTCTGCTATTTACTGATTCAACTATAGATGACCAAAGTCTTGTTGAATACGATATAGCCTGTTCTTTGGTCCATGCCGTAATGTTGCGGAAGCAGCGGATTATCTCAGCATCTGAATCCTTAAAGATTAAGAACGGACTCAATAAAATATTGAATGACTTTAAAAGAGGGAAATTTAGATTAGCAACGGAACTTGAAGATGCCCATATGAATGTGGAGTTCCAGTTGAAGAAAGAAATCGGTTTGATTGCGGAAAAACTACATACCGCGCGGAGCAGAAATGATTTGATCGCAACCGAATTACGAATGTATTGTCGGGATGCAGTAAAAAAAATATTAAAAGTTATCCTGGAATTGCAAAAAGTGCTCTTAAATCAGTCAACAAAATACCAGGATGTAATTATACCGGGCTATACCCATCTCCAGCCGGCACAGCCCATACTCGTTCCTTTCTACCTTGCCAGTTACTTCTATAAATTCCAGCGTGATTTTGAACAATTGGCGCTGCTCAATAAATGGGTAAATGTATCACCATTGGGTAGTTGTGCATTTGCCGGGACATCAATTCCAATTGATAGAAGATTCCTTGCAAAGAGACTCGGCTTCAATAAAATTTGTGAGAATGCCCTTGATGGCGTGTCGGACCGTGATTTTCTGATAGATGTTTTATACTACATTACGCGGCTGATGCTCCATATCTCTATGCTAACTACCGATTTGATAATCTTCAGCACCAATGAATTTAAGATTGTGGAATTTGATGATGCGGTTGTCACCGGTTCAAGCATTATGCCTCAAAAAAAGAATCCGGATGTATGTGAATTATTGCGGGCAAAGTCCGCAAAGGCAATCGGAAATTTGACAGGTGGGCTGGTGATTATAAAAGGGATAACATCATCTTATAACCGTGATTTACAGGAATTGAAGCCGATACTCTTTAATCAAATTAAAGAATGCCTTGAATGTCTGAATATTCTAATGGTGGTTTTGCTTAATACGAAATTCAAATCCAATGAGGATTGGCAGAAAAAACCAGATTTCATTTGCGCCACCGACCTCGTTGAATTCTTTGTAAAAAATGGCTATCGGTTCCGCGACATATATAATCTTATTGCGGAATGTATAAGGGAATCTAATGGTGAGATTCACAATTTTATACATCTGCTAAGTTGTAAAACAAAGTTTCCGCACGAGATAATTACTGAGAAGATGAAACCTGAATTTTCGGTGCGGTTTAAAATTTCTGAAGGTAGCACCGGTTTTAAAAATGTTAGACAATCAATTAAAGAGATGAAGAGATACATGGTCAAGAATTTACAACGGATGAGGGATAAATTTTGATACATCAACTGCTTTTTCGCTCAGCCAAGGGACGTCTCGCCCCGAAATTACGAAAAAACATTGTCTGATAATAAAGATTTATTTGCAAGGCTTTAGCCTGCGGATAAAACTTTCTACATCTAAAGAGCTTTCGCACCCTAAAGGCTGCGGCTACATACTGCTGGATTGAATGCTTTTTCGCAGTAGGGCAAACCTTCAGAAGTTGTGTCATAACCTTAATTTGTCACCCTGTCCTGAACTTGATTCAGGACATTTCAGGGTCTCAAAAATGTTGGATTCTTCACACGCCGTCCCGAACTTATTTCGGGATGCTGAATATGGCATGAGATGCCGAAATAAATTCGGCATGACATTGTTCAGCATGACAAATACTAATTGCAACACAGCCTCTTCAGGCTTGCATTCATTTTTGTCCGGCAAATGATATTGGGTTTGAACAATACAGGTTAAGAATCAGGTGTCTTGAAATAGGAGTTATTGTAAATATAATTGTAAGAAAGGAGCGATTGATGAAAAATATAAATGTAGCAATCCTGGGTGGTGGAAATATTGGTTCGGCAATCGCTATTGGTCTTGTGAAGTCTAAAAAATATAAGCCAGAGCAGATTGTGATAACAAGACGTAGGATTGATGGTCTGAGTGATTTGAGAAAAAAAGGCTTTAATGTAACTACCGATAATCGAAATGCAGTTAAAAATGCTAAATATATTTTTCTCACGGTACGGCCTGATGAAATAATGCAACTGCTTAGCGAGATTAAAACTGTTCTTCATTCCGCACAACACATATTAATTTCGGTGGTGACCGGAGTCCCGATTAGTGCGATTGAGGAAAAAATTGGCAAGAAACTACCAATTATCAGGGCGATGCCTAATACTGCTATTGCCGTGCAAGAATCGATGACCTGCCTTGCCTTCAACAAAAAAGCCGAACCGCACATTAATTTTATAAAGGAACTATTTGATAACCTGGGTAAAGCGAAAATAATCCCCGAGGGGGATATGATTGCGGCGACCGCCCTGTGTGCCTGTGGTGTTGCATTCTTTTTGAGGGGGATAAGGGCAGCGGCACAGGGCGGGATTGAGATAGGCTTTCATCCTGAAGATGCAATATTTATGTCGGCACAAACCGCACTCGGTGCGGCAAAATTATTGCTTGAATTTAATTTTCACCCTGAACAGGAAGTAGATAAAGTGACTACACCCCGAGGTTGCACAATTGCCGGATTGAATGAGATGGAACACGAAGGATTCAGTTCGGCAATCATTCAGGGAATAAAGACCTCTGCGGAAAAGGCAGGGCAGTTGTTTAAAAAATCATAAATCAAAATCTGGGATTCACAATATTGCTGTATATTGAGCCGAATGTGTAAGAGAGACCAATTGATGCATAATAAGAATATTGGGTCGCAAGTAATCTTTTTTGCAGGATGATTTCTTCTTCAGTCAATTCTTTCTTAGGCAACGATAACTGGTCGTGAATCATTGAGACATAGGAATAGACCTTGAATGACAAACCTTTAACAATGGGAAGGGAGATATCGGTAAACAGTGTCAGGCGATTTTTTTTGAAATCGTGGAAATAATGGGAACCCTTGAGGCGGAGATTGATTGAGCCCCATTTTTGAATAATGTTGGTTTCTATTGACGCCGCTTCTTTGAATAACTTTTCTTGGAGTTTATTGAATATCGTTGTATCATAATATTCATAATAGACATATCCAATATCATAAAGGATTGTTAATTTTCGTGTTGAGGATTCTCGGTAAGGATAGATGTTATACTCAACCGCCGGTGCAACGCCACTGCTTATCAGAACATTTTCGTAGGTTGAAGAGTAGAAAGACAGATAATAACCTGCAGAAAAATGGTCACCCAGACTGATGACAAGGTTTGTTGAGCCATTATAACTTTTTGACTCATTGGTAATCGTTGTGGTATCGTTCAATTTGTAAATGTTTTTTGTGTAATAATAACTCAGGTAATTGAGAATTTTCCATTCTTCCAGCACTTTATTTGCCGAGAATGTGGAATATAGATTATTGAAATTGTATTTTTGCTGTCCGCTAAAATAACCGTTAAGACTGATACTGAATACCCAGTTGTGCCAGGGGTCTTTGGGTTTTAATGTAATCTTTTTTTCTGGAACTAATATCTGTAATTTCTCACCGATGGGTGTTCGGGCAAGATAACGGACAAGGCCTAATTTCAATCTTTTTGTAATTTCTCTTCGGATTGTATCATCCGAATCGGATATCAACGCAACATACTGCAGGGTATCAGCCATTCCGGAGTAATTCTGTTGACCCGTAAAATAGATGCTATATTCTGTTCCTTCCCCTGCGGTTGCCCTTTTTGTTATCAATATATAAATATCCGCATCTTTACGTTCAATCACATAATTCACATAGGGAATTTCTTGTTTGATGAAATCCATATCTATCCATTCACAATCAATAAAGACCCGAGGTGACTCTATTTCGGTCAAGCTATCAGCAACCTGGGCAAATAGGGGAAAGATTAATAAAATGGTAAGTGCCAGATACTCTAAATCTTTCAGCATTGTGCCTCCATTTTAATAAGGTATATTACACAAAATTAGTATAATGTCAATAAAATAATAATATTTGTTATTATGACAGTTCACTTAACGGCAATATTAAACTATTTGTGGGTGAAAAATGAAGCATTTTTCCATCTAAAGCAATTTTCAAAAATCAACTTTGTCTGCTCGGCAGAAAGAGTGTATTCTTGACATCTTGAAAATTTTTATTATAATTAGAATTAAAAGCGGCAAAGGCAAAGGATGTAAGGAGGTATAGATGAAAGTCTTAAAAATACTGTTACTAAGCAGTGCACCGGTCATTCTTGTATGGGGGGGGTATACGCTTGATTACTCTCCTGGTGAATTTTCTTTTTATAAAGAGAATGGGTTTGACCGGATAAGTGCACCTAAGTTCAGCCTTTGCTGTAAACCCGGGACACCTGAGTTACCCGCAGTCTATCTTAATTACATCATTCCACCCAATGCAAAGGCTGATTCTATAATTGTTTCCCAGTTCCAACTCGTTCAGATCCCTGGTGAGTACTATATTTATCCTACGCAATCGCCGCGGGCCATTGGTGAATCTGTACCCTGGGTTCCCCCTGATACTTTGATCTACAATTCTGATAGTCTCTTTCCTGGTAAATTTATTAGCATTATTGGCAGTGGAATTATGGATGGTGCGCGGATCATTACGGTGGAAGTAAAACCACTCCAATATCGTCCAAAGACAAAACGACTTTTTCTTGCAAGGCAAATCAGTTTTGAATTTTCTTTTGGTCCAAATGCGCTACCGGAATTAAGACCGCAAGTCAGGGGAAGGTATGAACAGTTGGTCTATGACCAAGCACTCGCAAAAGTTGTTGTAAATGATTACGAAATTTCTGCTTATTACATGAGACCAACATTGGTTGATGAGTCCGCATTAATGACGAGCAATTTCGCACCAGGAGTGATAATTACGCCCGAGTGGTTCAAACCTTATTTCCAACCTTATGCTGATTGGCTTGTTGACCAGGGATTGCCAACTGTAATGGTCACACCAGAATGGATATATGAGCATTTTTCAGGTTGCGATAATGCTGAAAGGATTCGCAATTACATAAAATACTGTTATATGGAATGGGGTGGAACTTATTTCATCCTCGGGGGAGATGCTGAATTTTTACCGGTGAGATATGCAACATCTACGGATAAAAATCCTGGCGAGCCTATCCCAGTGTCTGATTCTATTCCCTGTGATATGTACTATTCTGACCTTACCGGAAACTGGGATGTAGACGGTGATTATGTGTGGGGTGAATTGAGTCAGGATCAGGCTGATCGATTCCCTGAGGTCTTTGTCGGTAGAATTCCTGCGTGTTGTCCCAATGAGGTTACCAACTGGGTATGCAAGGCACTGAACTATGAGATTGCACCGGGTTTCCAACCAGATAATCTTATAACTGCCTTATGGATCTATAATCATGAAGTAGGTAAGGGTTTTGCTTATAATGAGTTTCCGTCCTATTTTTCCCATCGTAATTGTGAAGACCAATATGCCTCTGTAGTGATAAATGAATTCAATTCAGGATATGGTATTGTGACGATAGATTGCCATGGCGATGTGAATCTGTTTGCTTCCAGATGGCCTCAGCCTCGCTCCTATATCTATAGTTATCTCCAGACACCAAATGGCCATGCTGGTTTGAATGAATTGAATAATTACAATAAGTATTTTGTTTGTTATTCAATAAGTTGCTGGAATGGTGCTTATGACACACTTGCTCACGGGGATTTGCTGATTACTGACACCTGTATTGCGGATGGTTTTGTCGATACCTATGCAGACAAAGGGGCCTGTGCTTATCTTGGTAATACAAGGGATGGTCAGTTAGACTATGCTGATGTCGGACCATCTCATGCAATTCAGCATAGCTTTTATGATGTTTTGTTTACCCAGAACAATAGTCCATTTAATGATAATGCGTTTTCCAGATTAGGTATTGCAGAAGCGCTTTCAAAGAGTCTTTTGCCGGATACTAATTGGTTGTATCTATGGCGATACCGGTATGTCTGCTATTCCCATAACCTCTTTGGCTCACCGTATACAGAAGTCTGGACGAATACACCGCGCAATCTTATTGTTTTTCATCCCATCCAGATTCCAGTAGGACAACAAACACGATTTAGAGTTCGGGTTAGGGATGCTATAACAAACAGTCCTGTTCCTTTTGCCAAGGTTTGCTTGAATAAGCCTGGGGATATTTATCTGATTGGTTACACGGATCTTACCGGATTGGTTACCTTTAATATTACACCTCAGACAGTAGGGATACTAAAAGTAACGGTCACCCGCTCTCATAATCTTAGCGATGATTATATTCAGTATTTACCTTCCAGGACTACCTGCCAGGTTGGTTGGCCTGGTGGTGAACAGAGTTCGGATGCACAAGAGATTATTCCTGCGACCCTCGGTATTACCGAGTTACCAACCGTGATTAAGGATAATATAACAATAAAATACAGGGTTCCGATTCAAAATAATATTTCAATCTCAATTTATAACTCAATCGGTGCATGCGTGTGGGAATGCAATCAAAAGGTATCTTTCCCTGGTTATTACACACAGCGAATAGATTTAAAAAATTTGACAAGTGGCATTTACTTTCTTGTCCTTACACAGGGTAAAGAAAAAGTGAGCAGAAAAATTATTATTACAAAATAAATGAAAAACAAAATGCCATTGCCGCTCTTCATAAAGGAGTTAAGATGAAAAAATGTTTGATATTCTTTATCTTTGTATTGGGGTCTGGACAGGCTATGTGGGAAAGAGAAGTGATTGATACAGTGAGTTCGCCAAGTAACTTTGCTGTTTTTAACTCTCTGGCACTTGATACCAGTGGTATTCCTGGTGTTGTTTATTGCGACGATGCTATACACAAGATTTTTTATGCACGCCGGCTTGAAAATGAATGGCAAAAGGAAATTGCTGATAGCGGATTCTCTGTTAGTTTTGGATATTCACTCATCTACGATAACAATAACATTCCCCATATGAGTTATTACCGGGTAAATGACCAGAATTCCCAATATACCCTTTTGTGTTATGCATTTCGGGATTATAATGGCTGGCATATTTCGGTCATTGACACAATTTGGTATAGATTCCCGGGTTGGACTGATATTAAGAGTTCTATTGCCCTTGATACCCTGGGATTGCCGGGCATTGCCTATATTCAACATGATTCCATAGAGGCGCAGTATATCAAATATGCCCATTATAATGGCGTCATCTGGGAGATATCAACGGTAGAGTATAATGGACAGTCAGATTCCCGTGATTGGAGTCCGACATTAAAATTTGACAAACACAATATACCGCATATTGCATTCAGGGAGCAGATTGGTTATGGGGTTAACTCCTTAAAGATATACACTTATGATAGTCTTAATAACTGGGTAATGAAGTGGATAGAGTATATTGATTTAAGTGCGCGATCCTTGGATTTTGAACTTGATAAAGACCAATATCCCCATCTTGCATATGATGCAGGTGGTGACCTTGAGTATAGGTGGTGGGATGGTTCAACCTGGCATATAGATACACTTTTGACTATTGGCTGGGTAGGTGTGAGGATAGCGCTTGAACTGGATAATTATGATCGTCCCCATATTGCCGTTAAGCCAGCGATGCAGTCAAAAGCCATCTACTATTATAAAGATATCACATGGCATGTGAGTTTGCTTTGTGATTCATCAGACGGGGTATTTACTTGTGACCTCGGCTTGGAGATGGACAAATATAATACCATCCATGCGGTATATTCGTGTGATTCATTTATTACGGGATTTTTCAAGCACGCTTGGCGCGGGCTTGTAGGAATAGAAGAAGTGGGTACAAGATACACGATGCAGGATGCAGGGTTAAATATGAAGGTCTATCCGAGCGTTTCATACGGGTTGTTAAGCATTGAATACAATCTCAGAAATGGTTGTGATGCTGAACTTATAGTATATGATATAACAGGTGCAACGAGAAAATCAATAAAGATTGGCGAAAGTGAGTCAGGAAATTATCGGAAGATATTAAACTTAACTAACCTTTCTGGTGGTATCTATTTTCTTGTTATCAGACAGAATAATAAACAAGTTTCAAAAAAATTCATTCTTGTAAAATAATATACACCAATAGCGGAAAGCATGAGATTCGGATTTAATTGAAAGATAATCCATAATTACGATAATAACCGTCTATAAGGAAGCCTGTCCTAAGATTATTTTTTTATTCAAAAATGGACAAGTCGTGAGGTAGGATTAATTTTCTGACCCGTATTGCTTAAATTTAAAATCTGGATATAATTACCAGAAACTTAAAAATATGTTGATATTATTGATTTTAATAAGCGATTTTATTACGGTTATGCCTGATATGAATCTTGATTCGGTCTTTATGGGTGCAAAGACCAAAGATACAGTTTTTATTAAAAAAGGAGTTTTTAGTGCCCGGGCAGAACCATATATAGAAAAGATATGTGGGAATTGTGTCGAGCCTTTGACCGAAGTAAAAACCACGGCTGGATTTCATATTAAAAGTAAATCGCTGGTAATAATCGGTGAAAAACGGGATAGCACTGTCTTGGTCACAAATGCGGGTTATGGCTTACTTTTTGAAGACTGCGAAAGTGTCTATCTTTCAAATCTCACCATAACCGGTGGCAGAAGGAGCCCTGATGGCAATGCGACTGATGCCGGAATTGTTGTTAAAAATAGCAAAGTGACGATCGAGAATGTAGCAGTGATTGATAATACCCATAGAATTGATACGGTGGTCGTTGGGATTGGTGGCATATTCGGCAGGGAAGGGGCAGAGATTTATATCCGTAATTGTTATATCTATAACAACACCTGGGATGGAATTGCCCTTTATCGTGGGGCGAGTGCAGTAATAACTGATAATATTATTAAAAAAGGCAGGGGTGCAGGAATTGGTATAACCTGGGATGCGAATGCCTTAATTTATCGCAATTTCATATCTGAATACTGGAAAGGGATAGGTTGTTTTGGAAATTCAAGTGCGGTGGTGATGAATAATGCGGTATATGACAATTTAGGCTGGGGAATAATTGCCACCGGCAGTTCATATATGAAGGTTGTGAATAATGTGATTTATCATAATGGCAATTGTGGATTTGCGGTATGGGATTCAAATGCGACCGGTATTTTTGAAAACAATATCGTTGCTGAGAATGGTTGGAAAGAAGAATGGGTATGCCCCTGTGTCGGTGCCTGGATGAATGGGGTATCAGAAAAATTCCCCATCAGATTTAATAATTTCTGGAATAACAAAGCAGGGAATTATCAGGGAATGGATGACCAGACTGGTAGCAATGGGAATATCTCTGTTGACCCGAAATTTGATGGAATGACCTTTATCTTGAAGAAAGACTCGCCCTGTATTGATGCGGGTGATACATTGATTATTGATTTGGATGGTTCGCGTTCAGATATGGGAATATATGGTGGACCAAGGGCAAAGAAAATAGAATAATATGCGTGAATTGCTTGCTCTAAAAAAATACTTCAAAAAATACTTCTGGCAGATTCTAATCGGCGTTATTGCCCTTGTCATAATTGACCTTTTGCAGTTATTCGTTCCGAGGGTTTTAAAACTGGCGATAGATGCCCTTGCCCAGGGTAGGGCAACACCTAATTTGCTTGGTCATTATTTCTTTTTAATAATGGTGATAGCGATCGGCATTGCATTTGGTAGATTCTGGTGGCGCTATCTACTCATCGGCTCGGCACGAAGAATTGAAAAAGAACTACGAGAAGATTTTTATAACCATTTGACAACCCTTGATACAAGTTTCTTTGATACCCATAAGACCGGTGACTTAATGGCGCATGCGGTGAATGACATAAATGCAATAAGGATGTCCATCGGCTTTGGACTGGTTATTTTAGTTGATATATTTGCATTGGGTATTGCCTCATTGGTGATGATGATTCTGATCAGTCCACGCCTTACGCTATATTCACTTTTACCATTTCCATTTATTGCGTTTTTCTCTACTTATTTTGGCCGTTTCATCCATAGGCTGTTTGAAAAAGTGCAGGCGTCTTTTTCTGACCTCACCGAACGGGTGCGTGAGAACCTTTCTGGAATCAGGGTAGTAAAATTATTCGTCCAGGAAGATGCTGAAATAGAAAAATTTAAAAAAGTAAGCCAGGATTATGTGGATAAGAATATGAAGTTATGGAAGATACTTGCATTATTCTTTCCGATTATAATGGGGCTGGCAGGTATTGGTGAGGTGATTGTTCTGGGTCTGGGGGGCAGATATGTAATCATCGGTGCAATATCGGTTGGTTCTTTTGTTGCATTTATGGTCTATTTACAAATGCTGGTCTGGCCTATGATGGCGATCGGCAGGGCGATAAATATGTTCCAGCGTGGTGCTGCATCCCAGGGAAGGCTGAACCGGATATTCAGGACACAGCCAACGATAAAAAGTGGCTATCAATCAATAACTAATGCCGAAGCGAAGATCGAATTTAGAGATGTAACTTTTACCTATTCTGGTAAAGAAAAACCTGCATTGAGTAATATCAATCTTGTTATAGAACCGGGTTCATTCATCGGCATCACCGGTCCGATTGGTTCAGGAAAATCAAGTCTTGTCCATTTGTTGTTAAGACTTTATGAACCACAGCATGGTGTAATTCTGCTCAATGGCATTGATATAAAAGAATACAAAATTGATGAACTGCGTAAGAATATTGCCTTTGTTCCTCAGGATACATTTTTATTTTCTGAGTCAATAAAAGATAATATCCTGTTTGGTAACCAAAAGGCGAGTTTGCAGGAAGTTGAAAATGTGGCAAAGATTGCCGAAATTTATGATGAGATAATGGAATTTCCGGATAAGTTTGAGACGATTGTGGGGGAAAGGGGTATTACCTTGAGTGGTGGGCAGAAACAAAGGATTGCCCTGGCGCGGGCACTGATTCTTAAGCGACCGATTTTAATTCTTGATGATGCGTTTTCTGCGGTAGATGCAAATACCGAACAGAAGATTGTGAAAAATCTAAAATCAGAAGTGGCAAATCGCACGACAATAGTTATCTCCCATCGACTTTTTGCGATAAAAGAGGCAAAGTTGATTGTTGTGCTTGATGAAGGTAGGATTGTGGAAAGAGGAACCCATCAGGAATTGATCAAACAGCGTGGTCTGTACTATAGTATTTATAAAACACAGCAACTTGAGATGAAACTGGAGAAGATATCAGCCCCTCACCTGTCCTCTCCCTTGAAGGGAGAGGAAAAAGGTGAGGGTGGAAGTAGGACGGTGTCTAAATGATGCATGAATTCCATACTGAAGAAAAAGACCTGGGCAGGGTATTTGACCGAAGACTGATTGCACGATTACTGGGGTTACTCAAACCTTACCTCAAATATCTTATCATTTCTTTTGTCCTTCTAATCATTGCTGCCCTCGTTGAACTCGTCTTTCCCAATATTATGAGATTTACGATTGATAGATATATAACCAAGACCGGATACAAACTTTATGTTGAATACGATAAAAAATTGCCGAAACTTGGTGAGAATCTTTATTTCATAACCCAATCCCAACTCTCCAAAGTCTCACCCGACACCGTTCATAAATGGCAGAAAGAAAATTTCCTATCGAAAGAACGATATTATTACTTATATAAAAATGAGATTGATAAAGATGCCCAGTCATTGATAAGTAATAATCCCGAAGTCTTTGAGCAATATGAAAATTTGATAATTGCACCCTATGATAAATTAGCAAAGATAAATTCATTGGATTTGCTGAAAATTAGAAAGAATGATTTGAACGGCGTGTTTAGAATGGCACTTATCTTTCTTGCCATTATTTTCTTAGGCGTTATCGTTAATTTTATTCATCTCTATCTAATGCAATACACTGGCCAACTCTTTATGCATTCGTTGAGAATGAAGGTCTTTCAGAAACTCCAGGATTTAGACCTCGCATTTTTTGACCATAATCCTGTTGGTCGGCTCGTCACCCGTGCCACAAATGATGTGGAAGCAATAAATGAGGCACTGACGAGTGTCTTCGCAACACTCTCAAGGGATATATTACTATTAATTGGGATTGTTGTTATTCTACTTGCGATAAATATCAGGCTTGCCCTGATTACATTTATTGTCGTGCCCCTGGTTGTAGTATTGACTTCATACTTCAGGATTAGAGCCCGAGAGATTTATCGCCTTGTGCGCCGGAAACTTGCCCGGTTGAATGCGACATTACAGGAAAATATTTCAGGTATGCGGGTGATAAAGGTATTTGCAAATGAGAAAGAGAGTCAGCAAAAGTTTGATGTGATTAATCGGGAATATCTATCGGCAAATTTAAAAGAAGTTACACTTATGTCATTCTTCAGACCGCTGATTGAAGTTATAAGTTCGCTGGGGATAGGGCTTGTTCTGTATTATGGTGGAGGAAGGGTAATCACCGGCAATCTTTCGCTCGGTATTCTTGTGGCATTCTTGACCTATGTAGAGATGTTCTTTAGACCGATAAGGGAATTGACCGAATCTTATACAATACTACAATCCGCAATGGCATCGAGCGAAAGGATATTCCAGTTGCTGGATGAAGAAATAAAGATAACCTCTTTGCCTGGTGCTAAAGAACTGACTGAAGTCAAGGGTGAGATTGAATTTCAGAATGTCTGTTTTAGTTATGATGAGAAAGAATGGGTTTTAAAAAATGTGAGCTTCAAGATCAAACCCGGTGAGAAGGTAGCATTTGTGGGTCCAACAGGTGCAGGCAAGACTTCAATAATAAGTTTGCTCTCCAGGCTTTATGAGATACAAAAGGGGAGAATATTGATTGATGGTGTTGATATCAGGGATATAAAACTTGAATCACTACGTTCAAAGATTGGTGTGGTGATGCAGGATGTATTCTTGTTTTCCGGTGATATAAAATCAAACATCCGATTGAATCTACCGATTGAGGATGACCGGGTAAAGGAAATTGCCGCATATATCAATGCGGATAAATTCATTGACCGGTTTCCCCATAAGTATGACGAAATGGTGATGGAAAGGGGAGTGACACTCTCTACTGGCGAGCGCCAGTTGCTCTCATTTGCAAGGGTTTTAGCATTCAACCCGAAAATATTGATTCTGGATGAGGCAACAGCAAGCATTGATGCGGAGACCGAGCAGTATATTCAGGATGGATTGAAGAAATTGATTACGGGCAGGACTGCAATAATCATTGCCCACCGATTGAGCACAATAAAGGATGTTGATAGAATATATGTTTTGCATAAAGGCGAGATAAAAGAAATCGGAACCCATCAGGAACTGCTTGCAAAGAAGGGTGTGTATTATCATCTTTATCAATTGCAGGCAATGCAGTAAATAATCGCAGGAAATGCAGTATCGCCCCGACGGTGTCGGGTCTTGCAGTATCGTTCCACTTGCAGAAAACGCAAAAAAAGAATATGAGGATTAAAGTTAAAGTACTGTAGTGGCAGAGATTGCTCTGCAAAATGGAGTACATCAACTTGTGGATGAAGAGTAGAACTGGAGTGCACCAGCTTGCTGATGCGTTGTTTAGTCGTTTAATTAAATCGGCTTGCGTAATATAGTTTATTTTTCTTCTATTTTCGGTGGTGCCGGTGGATTAAGGTCAACGACAATCGGTTTTAATATAACCAGAAAATCCTTAGCGGTATCAACCTCATATGTGCGTGAGAATAGAAATGGCAATATTGTGCCGAGAATCGGAGTTTTTCTCTTTATTTTCACTTTTTCTGTTTTCTTAAAACTGCCCAGCAGGAATTCCTGACCATTCTTTACTATTACCGTGTTTTGAACTTGCTGTCCAAGTTCGCTCGGACTCCCACCAATAACCTCACCCAGGCTCGTGATTTTTGCTTTTACATCAAGTCTTAAGTAGTCATTATCACCTAAAGAAGGGGTTACTTCAAGATAAAGACCAGCATTCAATTCCGAAGTTTCATAGATATTAGCATAACTTGAATAGCGTGCTACATAGGTCACCCGTGAACCATCTAATAGAATACCGGTCTTGTTGTTGATCGTAACTATTTGTGGTGTATTCGTTATTTTGCCAATGTCATTTTCCTGAATAATTTTTAATAGGTCACCAATAGATATGGTATGCTGGATAAAGCCGTTTAACGCAGTATGAATGCTTTTTTCTTCTGCTTCGTTACCCTGATATTGCCTTTTCACTTGATATGCATCAACCGATAGTTGCTCGCCGATTCTAGTGTTATCCAAAAATTTCTGCCAATCAAAACCCAATTCCTTCATTCTTGAATTATTGAATTCTACTATTTTGGCTTCGACCACAATCTGCCTTGGTGCCACATCTAAAAATTCAATCATATTTTTTGCTTCATAAATCGAAATTGAGTCTCCGGTGAGCAATAATTGATTTGTTGAGTTGTTGACAAGAAGTTTGACATCACCCTGTTTTGTTTTAAGAATATAATTATCATCCAATTGTCTTTGTTTTAGAAGATTATCAACAAGTTCAGCCGGTGAAATAAATTTTAACGATAAAACAGCAGTATGTAAATCCTGCTTAACAGTTTGCATTTGGGCAGGTATAAAAGAAATTATGACGAATAGAAGAATGACGGATTTAAGATTGTTTGATTTCATTTTACCCCCTTCTTAGTAATTATATATAAATATTTTTTTGTGTCAATGATTTTTTTATCTAATCAAGTTGAATGTAAATTAACCTTTTTCAACTTATACTTCCTGTGTCAGAATGTTAAAAAGTGTCCGAATAGCACGACTTTTTTCAGGACCCTTCTCGCTGCTGTTTGGAAATGAATTTTTATTATTACAGGCTGACATGCCCAAAGACCAATAACCACGCCTGTCTAAACAACAGGATGGTGAGAAACTGCCCCTATTGAATTTATTGCAAGTCTTAAGAAATACATTAACTTTTAAATATATTTTACGTCATTAATCTTGTTTCAAAAATTGCTCATCATAAAGATGTCTATAAACCGCACAGGAACTATACAATTCTTCATGCCTTCCAATACTAGCAATCTTGCCTTCATCTAAAACCAAAATCTTATCCGCATTTCGAATTGTTGATAATCTATGGGTAATGATAAAAGTGGTGCGGTTTTCTAATAAGTTCTTTAATGCCTCTTGAATCGCCTTTTCTGATTCTGAATCCAATTGTGAAGTCGCCTCATCAAGAATTAAAATCTTGGGATTTTTTATTAAAGCCCGCGCTATTGCAATCCGCTGTCGCTCACCACCAGAAAGATTAACACCACGCTCACCTACCTTTGTTTCATACCCTTGTGGCAAGTTTTTAATGAATTCATCTGCGTAAGCCAACCTTGCCGCATTTTCTATCGTACCATCTTTTGCCTCGGGATTGCCAAATCTTATATTCTCTTTTATTGTATCAGAGAATAAAAATACATCCTGTGAGCATATGCCAATTTGACCCCTTAATGATTTTAATCTTACATCTTTTATATCCTCACCATCAATCAATATCCTCCCCCTTTCTGGCTCAAAGAATCTTGGAAGTAAAGAGACTAATGTTGTCTTACCGACACCGCTTCGACCCACAATCGCAACTATCTCACCAGGGTTTACCTCAAATGAAATATCTTTTAATACTTCCTCAGCCCCATTATAAGAAAAAGAGACATTTTCAAATATAACCCTGCCCTCTTTTATCTCAATCTCTTTTTTGCCGTCTTTTTCAGGTGCTAAATCGAGCATTTCAAAAATTCTTTCTACTGCCGTCAGTGAGCGTTGAACATTAAGATTTAAATTATACAAATTTCTCGTTGGTCCAAATAGATAGCCAATAAAAGAATTGAATGCAATCAAACTACCAACCGTTAAATTCCCCCTCATTATCTCTGCACAACCATACCAGATTAAGACAATCGGCCCTGCCGCAGAGATTAATGCCGAAGAGATAGAGGCAATCGTGGCAGTAATATCTAACCTGACCTCCTTACGGATTGCCTCACTTATCTTTTTAACCATCTTTATCGTTGCTCGCTTTTCTCCAGTAAATGCCTTAATCACCGAGACCCCGGATAATAATTCCTGTAGGTCTTTATTCAATAAGGCATACCTTTCCCTCACCTCATAACTCATATTTCTAATTCTCTTATTAAATACCATTAATGACAGTAGATAAAATGGCAGAATCAAAAAGCAGATTAAAGCAAGTTTGGGATGGATATATAGCGTGCAACCAACACCAGCGATAAAAGTCAAGATATTCTGTCCTGCGGAGACCAATGTATCCGCAAGCAATCCCTGAACTGCATTGACATCATCACTCAATCGGGACATTAGATAACCGGTCTCTTCTTTATGGAAGAATGTTAGTGATAATTTTTGTATGTGCTCAAATAATTTTAGTCTTATATCAAACAAGACTCGTCCACGGAAAGTAGTTAATAAGAAACTCTGTAAGAATGTTGAGACCGCATATATAAAAAGAACGCCAATCAAGACAAGCCCGATAATATTCAGTAATTGAAAACTTTTAAGAACGATTACCTTATCAATAAGAAACCTCGTCAAAAATGGCATTGGGAGTTGTAGTCCTACTGATAGAAGCATAAAAATAAAGGCAAAAAGCCCCTTACGCCAGTAGGGGACGAGAAATTTTATAAATCTCCAGAAAGGTATTCGTTGAAGCAAAAAGGTATCGGCATCAAAATGAAAAAGACTATTTCTGTCAGGAAAATTCGTATCTCTCAACATAATATATTGCCAATATGAATAATAAAAAAACATATATTGCCAAAGAAAAGACATCAAATATAGAAAGCGAATGTATAATAAGGCTATTCAATGGCGGCAATAAAAGTCCGATAATGATGTATACTTTTCTAAAATAACCATTGTAAGAAAACAGATTGGCTCTTAATAAAATAGCGACAACATTAAAGAATATAAAAGCAAATAAAGGGAGATATAATGTCCGGGAAAATGAGAATATCGTTATGATGTTCAAAAATATAATTAACTCAAGGAAAGTGTAAATAAAGGGTTCAATAAATATTCTTCTCATCCGAAATTGTGTGGTGATAAGAAACAATAATAAGAATAAACCGAAATAAAATAAAAGCGAAACCCACTTT